>NZ_JBFXGG010000009.1:0-60709 GCF_050178255.1 Desulfococcus sp.
GCGCCCTCGTTGTACGCCGGCACGATAACCGAACAGAGGGGCAGCTCCTGATCGGTGCAGGCTGCTGCGGGACGGTAAGTGTAAACGAGATAGACGCGCCACACCAGGGCCGCCAGGGCGATCCAGAGGGAAATCCGGACCACGCCGACCGACCATGAGGTCTCCCGGTGGTAGACGAAAATTTCCAGCATCTCCAGATAGTCGCCCCAGAACACCCCATATGCGACCGGCAAAACCGCCAAAAGTCCAATGATGAGACCTTTGACGGATCGGTCCATCGTCCTCTGATCCAGCCATTTGGACCCGGCCGAGAGAAAAGACGATATTGAAGGACCACCCGGGACTTTAAACAAAGATGTTTTGTTTTTCAATGAAACACCATCCTTAAGCTAATGTTGCAAAGCGTTTTTTCGGATCCTGCGACGTCGAACACCGCACACGCCGGGCGAGAGCGGCCGATTTTTACAGCAGATCGCTTTGTCTGGACAAACCGCCGACGGTCAAATCGAAATCTCGCAGGTCGATTTCAAGTTTCAAAAGCGGAAAGGCGGCGCCGCCGCCTTTCCAGGTGATACATTCCAACGAGATGATGGACTGATATTCTTATTCAAGGATCGTGTAATCGTGCACTTCAACGGATGCCCGTCCCTCTTCTTCCAGGACGGTGCCTTTGATCTGGATTTTCTTGCCGATCATGGACTTCACTTCCGCTCCCTGACCCGTATCGGCCAACTCATAAACATACCCGCTGTCATCGACGAGTTGGCTGCTGTCATTGATCATTCCGGACACCACGATCTGATCACCGCCGGGCGCAACCGCTTCAGCATCGGTCCCGGGGTCCCGGGGTTCCATAACGCCGGACTTCCCGGTTTCAGCCTCGGACTTGTCTTCTCCGGACCAACCGGCATGCCCCGTACCGATCAGGGCCAATGTTATGGCCAATCCAATTGCAAGGACATACCATGCATACTTTTTCTTCATGGTGAGAACCTCCCTGATAAGGGTTCAATGGCTTATCCCCTGGCAAAGGCCGCTTCCGGGAGCTGCCGTAACGCTTCGAGCAGCAAAGCCGTTCGTTGCAACGTTGAGAAGCAACAAGCATGCCATATTTGGAATATATAAAAATAATACAATAAAAACAGTGAGTTTTGACACAATCGAAGGCACAACTCATGGATGCATGTGTAGGCAAAACCCTACAATATTTGCGGACGCTCTTCGCGGAAACACGCTAAGCAGCGGCCATCCCTGCTGAAATTCACTGAAGGGATTTTCCTTCATCGGATTTTCGGGGGGTGTCTGCAGGCGCAATCATGCTGCTTACGGGCTGTGACGGGCGTCGTGAAAGGCGTGATTCCGGCAGAAGCACTCATGCTGGAAGGCTGCCCATGGCTCCAGGATGTGATTTTCGGATGTATAAATAAAGGGGAGCAGTCGCTGAAACGGGTCGGAAAGGTTAACTCGGCTCGGTCAACAAGGTTCGAAATGCCGTCGGATCATGAGCAAACAACTGAATACTCTCCCTGAGACCGCGGCTTTCCACCACTGCAATGCCCTGTTGCAGGAAACGGTACTTGTCAAACCGGGCCTTGGTTTCGAGGTCGGCGTGAACCCACGCCATCGGAAGCGTTGGAATTCGTTTGATCACCACATCCGGGATGAGTTTGTAGACGAGGCCGCCCACAATGGCCTCCTCCACCATAAGCCACTCGTGCATCATCTGTTGAATTTCCGGCAGAGAAGGGCTCTCTTTTTTTCGGACTAACGCATCCATAATGGCCTTTTCCGTGTATTTTCGAAGCGCGATGTGCAGCGTCTCTTCCAAGGGCGTCATCAGCACGGTATATGGGTTGGCCGAAACACTTTTCCAGACGGTATGCCGGTCCCGAACAAATTCCCAGTCATGAGTCTCTTCCGAATACTGAAGATTGCTGGCGTAAGAGCCGACTTCGTTAACCGTCATCCGGCCGGAAAGACTGATCTCGATGCGTTTCCGGTCATTACCGCTGAATTGATACCGGGCGATATATTCCCTGGCAAGATCCTGGACAATAATCGCTTTAACGCCCTGATTGTCAACAAGGTTCGGACGCTCTTCAACAATCGTCGAGATGGAACAATAAGGGTTAACCAGGCCTGTTCGGGCCAACAGATCCTCGATGACTTCTCTGCAGTAGTCGGCGAACAATTCGGCGACGTCCCCTCGATTTTCCGGTGCATAAAGAAGCCTGTGGGACAGTTTCTCCAGGTGCCAACGAATTTTCCGGGTTCCCAGGTCGTCACGAATACGCTGGATCAGTTTCGAATGTGTGTTGAGGTACGCCAGGCTGGCGTTGTGGACGGTTTCTTCATAGTCCTCTTCAAAGTCGGTAAGCGCCATGAAATCAGGAGACTGATCAGATGGACGAAGCAGGTTCGGCAGATGGTGGTAGCTGTTGTCCTCGCCAAGCTGTGTCGCCCGACCTGAGCCCGCAACGAACACACCTGCGAATATCACGATCAACAGGGTTGAAAACACATTCAATCTATGCATCTTTCACACATCCCCGTTTCATTCTCTCCCTGACACATCGTTCTGACTCAACTGTCGACTTTCATGATGGTGAGCGGAAAGATACGGTCTATGAAAGTTGAGGGTCTTATTTCTTTTCGGCGGGATGCCGGATATCCGGAGTTTAGATTCCAATCTCAACGCAACCTCATCGTTTATCCCGGAAATCCATGGGATCCAATCCGTGCTTGCGAAGCAGAACATAAAAATCGGCCCGGTATTTGCCTGCTGTTTTCGCCGCTTGGCTGACGTTTCCCCCGCTTAGCTCCAAAAGCTGTATAAGATATTCTTTTTCAAAGGTTTCCTTGGCATCCCGAAAAGACGGAATGGTGTCTTTCTCATCCATCGGGCCGGTAATCAGGTCCGAAGTGATCGTATCACCTGCAGCCATGGCCACCGCATATTCCATTACGTTTTCCAACTCTCGCACATTGCCCGGCCACTTCGATTCCATCAACTTTCGGACGACGGCCGGCTCAATTGTTTTTATGGATTTGCCCGACCCTTCACTGAATTCGGCAAGAAAATGTTCGGCCAACGGCAGGATATCCTCCTTTCTGTCCCGAAGCGGCGGAAGTAAAATGGGAATCACATGGATCCGGTAAAAAAGATCCTCGCGAAACAATCCTTCCTGTATCCGCTTCTCCAGGTTACGATTCGAGGCCGCGATGATCCTGACATCGACCGTGATCTTTTTGTTGCCGCCCAAAGGATAAAATTCCCGCTCCTCCAGAATACGAAGGATCTTGGCCTGCATGGGAAGGGACAATTCGGATATTTCATCGAAGAAAAAGCTGCCCCCGTCGGCTCTGGCAAACAGTCCTTCCCGCCGCCGATCGGCGCTCGTAAAGGCACCCTTCTCATAGCCCAGCAGTTCGCTTTCAAGCAGATTTTCAGGGATCGCGGCACAGTTGATCGCGATGAACGGACCGGACTTTCTCGTGCTGAGGCCATGAAGACACCGGGCGATCAACTCCTTGCCGGTTCCGCTTTCACCTTCGATGTACACATTGGCATCGGTCACGGCGGCCCGGGCGACCTTGGCCAGCACGGCTTTCATGAGGCTGCTTCTGGCGATAATCCGGGCACAGGCCCCGGGGAGATCTCCAGCATCGGTCTCGAATGGACTTTTTCCGCGATCCGGTACGGCTTTTTCCAGGCAGGCTGCAATCTGTTGAAGCAGTTCTTCGCCGTCAAACGGCTTGGTCAGGTAATTGGATGCACCGCGCTTCACGGCATCCACCGCTTTTGCGATGGTGCCATATGCGGTCAGGATAATCACGGGCAGATCCGGTTGCGCCACCTGCAGTTTTTCCATCAGGGATACGCCGTCTTCGCCGTCCAGCTTGTAATCAATGACGGCAAGATCGATGATGTTGTCTTTTGCCAACGCCAGGGCTTCTCGACCGTTGGCAGCCGGCAGCACGCGGTAGCCGTGGGAACCGAGCCGCATTCTCATCACCTCGAGGATGCTCGGTTCATCATCGACCGTCAATATGGTGGCGGTGTACCGCTGGTCCTTTACATCATTCATGAGGAGATTCGTCACCGAGTTTGGGAGGTTGAAGTTCAAGATCCACAGCCTTCAGTTGCTCGAGCTGTCTTTCCAGCATTCGGATCTCTTTACGCTGGGATTGAATGATTTTCTTCAGGTCTCGGGTCTCGGTTTCGCGGGCCGAGAATTCATTCAAGGCAGCGGCCCAACACCGGGAAGCCGGGCCGTATACCGCATCCGGAAATGAAACCTCCAGCGTTTTGAAACAACGAATCGCGTCGTTACGAATGCCCGCGGGGTTATCCGGAGCCGACAGCACGATACCCAGAAGATGCACGGCCCGATCGGAAAATCGTCCACTGCAGCAGGATATCGCCTCTCTGACGGCATTCATTGCGCCTGAATAGTCTTTTTTATCCAGGAATAATTCCGCCTGATCCAGCAACCGCGATTCCTGTCGATCCTCCGGGCTGTAGGGCTCCGGCACCAAAGGCCTGGGAGCCGTCCGGCATCCGATCGTCATCATCAGAAACATTAAGCATGCGGCAAAGAAAAGTAAAACGTGCTGCCGGTGCCTTTTTTGCTTTCCACCCATATGGTGCCTCCATGGGCCGTCACAATGTGCTTAGCGATCGCTAAACCCAGACCTGAGCCCCTTGGGATATCTTTTCCTTTTTCAATACTTCTGAATTTTTCAAAAATACTTTCAAGATGTTCCGGATCGATTCCACAGCCCGTATCGGCGACGGAAACCAGGATGTTGTCCCGGCCGGACTCCGAAACCAGGATTTCCAGGGCAACGCTGCCTTCGGAATCCGTGAACTTCAAGGCGTTGCCGATCAGGTTTTCAAGCAGTTGATTCAGCTTCTCCGCATCCGCCACGACCGGCGGCAGGTTTGGCCGGGGATTGAAATGCAGGCGAATTTTTCTGGCCTGTGCGATAGGGCTGAGCTTGAAAACAGTGGACTGAATCACATCATTCAGGTCGATTTCCTCAAATTCATAATCCATCATCCCGCTCTCCATCCGGGACAAATCAAGGATGCGGTTGACTGAAACGATGAGCCGCTTGCATTCATCACGAACGATTGTCAGCAGACGGCGGCTACTTTCCGGATCATCCTGGAAGGTGCCGGCGATCAGCATCTCAGAGGCTTCCCATATGGCGGTCAGCGGTGTCCTGAGGTCATGGGACACATGACTGACAAAATCCTCCTTCAGTTCATCAAGCGCTTTGAGCCTCTCGCTCATGACGTTGAAGTCTTCAGCCAGGTTACGGATTTCCGGAGGGGCCCGCATCACCTCCACGGTTACGAAGCGGCCGGCGGCAATCTCGCGCGTTGTACGCTGGAGCGCCAGAATGGGGCGGACGATGCGCCTCGTGGTCAGCAGAGAAATCACGAGGCCTGCCAAAATACAAGCTGCCGCGAAACCCACGGTCAATCGGAAAATCCTTGCGCTGATGGTTTGGGATTGACGGATTTTCTCGTTTCTTGCCTTGTTGCCCGCCAAAAAAATCTGATTCAGGGATGCGGTAATCTTATGAATCCGCTTATCTCTTTCAGACACATAGCCCGCGGAAGGCGCGACATCGGACCGGGTTGCCAGGATATCCACCCGCTTGAAGTATTTTTGACTCAATTCCTGGGCATGTTGGAGAAAACGCTTCGATTCGGTTTCGGAAAGAAGTGCGCTCAGTTTTTCCAGCTGTTTCAGAAATTCCTGCCGCCGTTTTAAAAAAAGCGCATAGAAATCCTTGTCTCTGGAGATCCAGTATTTTTTTTCAAGAGCGACCAGACCATAAAGTCCTGTAGACAAGGATTCCGCCATCAAAATAACGTCGCTGTCGACGCCGGCCGCAAGATGAGTGATCCGGGTGAGTTGGTTGAGTTGGAACGCGGTATAACCGCCGAAGGAAAGCACCATGAACATGATCGCCAGGTAGCCTGCCGTCAGGCGTTGAAAAATTGTCAATCTCATAACCTTCGGTTCATCCCCCGCATCTGATATTATATTGATATCACACTGGGCGCGCTCAATAAACACCTATTGAAGTCGGCGGTCCTTGACGACATGAACATCACCAGCGTGCACATCCCCAGGGATGCAGCGGTGAAGGTTAGGGGAAAAGATCATTCAAGACCGAAAATATCGACCGCCAAGGCCGAGTCAATGGCTCGGCCGGTCTCTATACGCCAAAAGGCCAAAACATTTTCAGCCGGCGCCAAATCCGGTCCTTAAGAGACAATTCCGTCGATACACGAGGATCGTACCCGTCCGCCATCAGCCGGTTTGCCCGTGTTCCCGGGGATGGGTGACTCGACAGGAAGGAGTGGCCGTTGCCCAGGGTCGCTAATTTGTTCAGAGCGGAAACAGCAGGCTGTCGGTCATATCCCCGTTTTCTCAAATAGAGCACACCGTAATCATCCGCCTCCCGCTCTTCCTGTTGGGAAAACTGGGCGTTGAGCAACGTTTCGGCAAACGCCCCGACGGCGGATCCGGCGATGGCACCGATCCCGTTTTGCTGAGAGGCGATCGCCTTCCGGACGGCGCTGCCGGCATAGGCCAACATGATCTTTTCCTTGATGTGTTTCGCCGCCACGTGGCCCATCTCGTGACCGATCACAAAAAGCAGTTCGCGATCGTCCAGAAGATCCATCAACCCGCCATAAATCCGGATGGTCCCGTCAGCCATGGCAAAGGCGTTGACCGTGGGCGAGAGATAGACCTTGAAATTGAATCCTTGACCGTCGTATCCGGCATCGTCGCCGACCAACCGGCGAAGCCGTCGCGCAAGAGGATGATCATGCGGCGCCACTGCGTGTTTCAGGTCCGATTCCCGGGCGACGCGAGCGGCCAGGCGCGCCACCTCTTCGTCGTCCAGGGTGACGGCCCGGACGGCATCGGCCCCGGCCTGAATCGCCAGATTGACATCGGTATCCTCGCACCCGACGACAAGCATGCACAGCATGACCAAAACCGATAAAAAGCTTCTATTCGCAGATTCCATATGCGGTGCTCTACATTTTTGAAGATCTGGTCCATCATTACCAGACACCCGTACCGGTTCAATCCACGCGCACCGGCTTTTTCCACTTCTGGATCAGCGGCCCGGACTGTTTGAGGGCAAGCGAGTTTCCGGAAATGTCAACCCCCTCAATTTTTCATTCTCTTTCTCGACATTTTATGCTAATTTGCCCATAATTTCCTCTTATCAAGGATGCGGGCCCCGGATCACCACCGGTTTGTAAAGTCTGAATACCACAAAACTCTCAAGGGAGCAGCCCCTATGTTGTATAAATTTGACGGGAAAACACCAAGGGTTTCCAAAACCGCGTATATCAGTGAAACCGCCACGGTCATCGGGGACGTGACCATCGGTGACAATTGTTACATAGGGCATGGTGCCATCCTGAGAGGCGATTACGGCAGAATTGTCATCGAATACGGAACAGCCGTCGAGGAGGGCGCAATCGTGCATGCGCCCCCCAATGAAGAAAATCGCATCAAGGACCAGGTCACCATCGGACATAATGCCGTTATTCACGGGGCGGTTATTGAAAAAATGGCGGTTGTTGGAATGGGTGCCATTACGAGTTTGTGGTCGGAAATCGGCGAAGGCGCCATTATCGCTGAAGGCGGTGTCGTCAAAGCACGACAGATTGTTCCGCCGATGGTCGTGGCAGCAGGCAATCCGGTGAAAATCGTCCGGGAGGTCAGCGAGAAAGACACTGAATTCTGGCGCTGGGGCAAAAAATTATATATCGAACTGGCTGAACGATATATCCAACATCCAATGGAACCGGTTACGGCGGTGTACCCTCCATCGGATTGAGGTTACCACCGCCGATTGACAAATAATCCTGAATAACATCGGACACAGATGCCTCTCCCCTTTTATCGCCCGGCCGGACGAACGATCCGCCCCTGACGAAAAGGAAACAGCAGCGTTGCGCATCCAGAAGACACTTTTCGATGAGAGAAATCCTGTCTGTCTCAAAACCAATGCTGCCGCACAAATTGTCTTACCGTATATCCCTGCCGGTCCTCGGCATGAAGCGCATCCGGAATTGGACTACTGATGTCACGCAAGAAAAGCATGGAAGAAAATGATGTCGAATCCATCAGATACCATAGAAAAAAATTATCAGCATTACCTGGCGCGCCTATCAGAGATCGACTTCGCCGAGATCGGAAAAAAGCCGGGTATTGAGTATGACGCCGGGGTCATAACCCTGCCTTTTTTCAACACGCGTTTTTTCATTTCCAACGGCGGCATCGTGGATGCATCCGGGAATCGCCCCGAGTATTCGGTCATGGTGATTCTTTCAAAATATCTACTGTCCTATCCGGACGTCCTCCATCATGAGACGGACTGGACGGCCTTCAAGGATTTCAAAAAGATTGCACAGTTTACAAACGTCAACTATTTTGCCAGCGACACCGTAAGGGCCATTGAAAACCATTTTTCGAACCGCCTGAAGGATCTCGAAACGGCGTGTGCCGAACTGAACGGCGTTCACCAGGAAATGGAAACGGCATACGATGTGTCTGTCCGGTTCGATGCATTGCCTCACATCGCGCTGTTGCTGCTGTTCAATGATCGTGATGACGAATTTCCCGCAACATGCACCGTACTGTTTCAGAAACGCGCGGAATATTATCTCGACCCAGAATCGCTGGCGATGACCAGCGCCTATCTGGCTCGACGCTTGAGGCAACAGGCTTGTTGAGTTTTTTTAATGGAAACCTCGACTTTCGGCTTTTGTTAGTTTCGCCCCCTGTTATGAAATCTGATTCTCACCAGTTTTAAGGAGCACTTTTTGTCATTTGACCTCATTGCACTGTTGACGATTGTCTCGACGGCATTCGTATTGTTTATCGGCGGCTGGGTACGGGTCGATGTGGTGGGGCTGCTGGTCCTGGCGGCCCTGGCGTTGACGGGACTGGTCACCACGGCGGAGGCACTGGCCGGCTTCAGCAGCCCGGCGGTGGTCACCGTCTGGGCTTTGTTCATTCTGTCGGCGGGGCTCACACGCACCGGCATCGCCCATCAGCTCGGACAGCCGTTGCAGCGCTTTTCCAAAAAGAGTGAAGCCGTGCTCATCGTGGCCTTGATGACCGCCGCAAGCCTGCTGTCCGCCCTCATCAACACCGTGACGGTGGCCGCCATTCTGCTGCCGTCGACCATGGAGCTGGCAAGGCGGAGCGAGCGGCCGCCCTCCCGACTGCTCATGCCGCTGGCCCTCGGATGTCTCCTTGGCGGTCCGTTTACCGGTATCTCCACACCGCCCAACATTCTAGTAACCGACGCGCTCCGAAATGCCGGCCTGGAACCTTTCGCCATCTTCGATTTCACACCCATCACCGCGGTTATCGTGACGGCCGGCATCGCCTTCATGGTACTCATCGGCCGCCGTCTCCTCCCCCGGCACACTACCGGCGGAGATACCGGCGATCGCCGAACATTGGGGGCCTCCTACCAACTTGATACACATATCTTTACCACACACATTCCAGCGGGATCGCCCCTTGACGGCCGCACCCTCGCCGAGAGCCGACTGGGGTCGGCCCTTTATCTGACGGTGCTGGCGCTCAAACGTAAGGGCATCATGATGCTCGCACCCCGTCCGGAAAGCGTGCTGCAGTCGGGAGACATTCTTATCGTGCACGGTAACCCCGACATGGCGCAACGCTATCATGGCAGTCTGCACCTCCAGGTCGAATCGTTAGACCGGGTTAAAGATTTTTTCCCGAAATGCCTGCAAGCAGCCGAGGTCCTGATCCCCGAAGGATCGCCGCTCATCGGATCCACCCTGGCGGAAAGCGGCCTGCGACGGGAGCATCGCGTTCACGTCATTGCGCTCCACTGTCCCATCGAAGGCGATGTCCAGAACCTGCGACGTCACAAAATCACGGCAGGCGATCGGCTGTTGTTACAGGGGGAACCGGAAGCACTGGAAGCGCTGTCGCGTCAGGAGTTCGTCTCGGCATTACGTTTCGTGGCGGCGGACGACCTGAAATCCCTTGCCGGCGGCCGCACCGAGCTGCTCTCGGTGCGGGTTCCGCAGGGCTCGGTCCTGGCCGATCACGATCTGGTGGAGAGTCGCCTGGGAAACGCATTCGGTCTTACCGTCGTCGGTCTTGTGCGGGATGATTCTCTGTTGTGCATGCCTTCTCCAACCGAAAAGGTGCAGGCGGGCGATCTGCTTGTGCTCCAAGGCTCTGCCAGGGATCTTCAAGTACTTGAATGCCTGCAGGATCTGGAGATCGAAGCCCAGTCCCCGACGCTGATTGCCGAGCTGGAATCCCAGCAGATCGGTGCGACGGAAGTACTGCTCTCCCCAAGGACCACCCTTGCGGGACAAACGCTTGCCGAGTTGCTGTTTCGTGAACGTTACGGCATCAGTGTGCTGGCCGTCTGGCGCAGGGGCCGCGCCTATCGCACCGGGCTTCAGGACATGCCGCTGCAGTTCGGTGACGCCCTACTGGTTTATGGAAACAGACGCAACCTGGAGGCCCTGGCCCGCAACCCCGATTTTCTCGTTCTGGACGAGGCCGCCGCGCGGGCACCCCGTCTGGAAAAAGCGCACATCGCCGTGGCCGTTATGCTGGCCGTCCTCTTGAGCGCCATTCTCGGCTTTGTTCCCATTTCAATTGCCGCCGTCGCCGGGGCGACCGTAATGGTACTTTTCGGATGCCTGAGCATGGAAGAGGCCTATCGGGCCATCGAATGGAAGGTGGTGTTTCTGATCGCCGGCATGTTGCCGTTGGGGGCGGCCATCGAAAATACCGGAGCAGCCCAGATGGGAGCTTCGGCGCTGATCGCCGCAGTCGGGGATTTCGGCCCTCGATGGGTGGTCGCCGCCCTCTTTACCGTGACGGTAATCGGCACGCAGATCATCCCCACGGCGGCGTTGGTCGTGTTGATGACGCCGGTGGCACTCAGCGCCGCCGACACCTTGGGGATCTCGCCGCATCTGTTAATGATGACCGTGGCCATATCGGCTTCCTCGAGCTTTGCCAGCCCCTTGTCACATCCTGCCCATCTGCTGGTTATGAGCCCGGGGGGCTATCGCTTTCTCGATTATGTGAAGGTCGGCGTTCCCATTACGATCATTTCGCTGCTCGTGTCGGTCGGATTGCTTCCCATTCTGTGGCCGCCCCACGGATAGGCAGTCGAATGTTCCGTCCGCGCCAGCACTTCCGGCGTACGAAGAGCTTTACTTTCGAGTTCCGGTTCTGATAATTTATTTTTTCATCTTTCAACTTTCATGATGGTGACCCGATAGCGGTGCCGGGCCCCAAACTTTCCCATTCTTTCGAAAAGGCAATGACCATGGATGCCCAATACAGTGCCACCCTTGAAACCCTCGAAACACTGCGGGCCGAGTCCCTGGCCGCAGGCGGCAAACGAAAAATCAACGCCCAGCACGAAAAGGGCAAGCTCAGCGCGCGGGAGCGGATCGATCTCCTTTTGGACGAAGGCACTTTCGAAGAATTCGATGTGCTCAAAACCGGACGCGGCGGGGCTTTGGAGGCTGAGAAAACCTACGCCGGCGACGGTGTGATCACCGGTCACGGCTCCATAGACGGCCGCGAGATCTTCGTGTTCAGCCAGGATTTTACCGTCATCGGAGGTTCCCTTGGAGAGGCCCATGCACAAAAAATCTGCAAGGTGATGGATCTGGCCGTCAAGGTGGGCGCGCCCATCATCGGCCTGAACGACTCCGGGGGCGCCCGCATCCAGGAAGGCGTAGATGCTCTGGCCGCCTACGGCGAAATCTTTCACAGAAACGTCGAAGCCAGCGGCGTCGTACCCCAGATATCCTGCATCATGGGCCCCTGCGCCGGCGGTGCGGTTTACAGTCCGGCCATCACCGATTTTGTTTTTATGGTGCAGGAATCTTCGTACATGTTCGTCACCGGGCCCAGCGTGGTCAAAACCGTCACCCACCAGGATATCACGGCGGAGGATCTGGGCGGGGCCGGGGTCCATGCCAGGGAAAGCGGCGTTTCCCACTTCACCCTCCCCAACGACGTGCTTTGCCTGCGCGAGGTTCGGCGTCTTATCAGCTATCTGCCTTCCAACAACCGACAAAGGGCACCGCTGTTGGACCTGCGCGATCCGGCGGACCGCACCGACCCGGCCCTTGACTATCTCATTCCCGGAAACCCCAACCAGACTTACGACATGAACGTGCTGATTTTCAGCATCCTCGACGGTGCCGAGTTCATGGAGGTCCACTCGGATTTCGCCCGCAACATCATCTGCGGCTTCGGCCGGTTGGGCGGCCAGACCGTCGGTCTGGTGGCCAACCAACCGGCAGTCCTCGCCGGTGTCCTGGACACCGACGCCTCCTTCAAGGCCGGTCGATTCGTCCGTTTCTGCGACGCCTTCAACATTCCTCTCATCGCCCTGGTGGATGTTCCGGGCTTCATGCCCGGCCCCGATCAGGAGCACGGCGGAATCATCCGCCACGGCGCCAAGCTGCTCTACGCCTTCACCGAAGCCACGGTGCCGCGTATTTCCGTTATCGTCCGAAAAGCATACGGCGGGGCCTATCTCGTCATGAACTCCAAACACATCCACTGCGACGTCAACTATGCCTGGCCGTCGGCGGAGATCGCGGTCATGGGGCCCAAAGGCGCCGCCGAGGTGATCTACCGCAGAGAGATTCAGTCCGCCCAGGACCCGGATGCGGTTCTGAACGAAAAAATGGCCCACTACCGCCGTACCTTCGCCAATCCGTTTCTGGCGGCCCAACGGGGCTATATCGACGACGTGATCTTTCCCCGCGATACTCGCCACCGACTCATCCGCACCCTGCAGGTGTTGGAAGGCAAGGAAGCCAGAAGGCCGAAACGCAAACACGGAAACATTCCCCTGTGAGGCATGCATGTTCGAGAAGATTCTGATCGCCAACCGCGGCGAAATCGCCGTCCGCATCATCCGCACCTGCCGAAAATTGGGCATCGGCACCGTAGCCGTCTATTCCGACGCGGACAGCCGAAGCCTCCATGTGCAAACGGCCGATGAGGCCGTGCACATCGGAAAGCCCCATGCCCAGATGTCCTATCTCAACGCCGACAAGATCATCTCCGTCGCCCAGGCCGCCGGCTGTCAGGCCGTTCACCCGGGCTACGGCTTCCTCTCGGAGAACCCCGCCTTCGCCCAAAGCGTCATGGAGGCCGGGCTCGTCTTCATCGGTCCGCCGGCCGCCGTCATCGCCGCCATGGGCGATAAGATCGCGGCAAAGGCCTTGGCCGTCAAGGCCGGCGTTCCGATCATCCCAGGCCACGCCGATGCGCTGGACACCGAAGACGATGCCCTGGCCGCGGCGGACGCCGTCGGCTATCCGATCCTGCTCAAGCCTGCGGCCGGCGGGGGCGGAAAAGGGATGCGCATCGTCCGAAAACCCGAGGAAATGAAAGCCGCCTTTTCGGCCGGCCGCCAGGAGACCCTGAAGTCCTTCGGGGACAGTCGGATTTTCCTGGAACGGTATATCGAAAAGCCGCGGCATGTGGAGATTCAGATCCTGGCCGATGCCTTCGGTGGTGTCGTCCATCTGGGAGAGCGGGAATGCTCCATCCAGCGCCGCTACCAGAAGATCATCGAGGAGTCGCCGTCCCCGGCCGTCTCCGAGGCCTTGCGCCGGCACATGGGTCAAGCCGCCTGCGACCTGGCCCGACAGGCCGGCTATGTCAATGCCGGAACGGTGGAGTTCGTTCTGGACGAACACGACGAATTTTACTTTCTGGAAATGAACACGCGGCTCCAGGTGGAACATCCGGTCACTGAAATGGTCACAGGACTGGATCTTGTGGCGCTTCAAATGGAAATTGCCGCAGGGGAAAGGCTCCCCTTCGACCAGGAGGGCATCACTTTCACCGGCTGGGCCATGGAGGCGCGCATCTGCGCCGAAGACCCCGATCGGGGATTCATCCCGTCCACCGGCATGATCACCCGTTATGCGGAACCCAGGGGAAGCGCCGTCAGGGTCGACAGCGGCGTCCAGACCGGGAGCTACATCGGCGTCTATTACGACTCCATGATGGCCAAGGCCATCTGCTGCGGCAATGACCGGGAGGAAGCCCGTATTCGGCTGGTGGAAGCCCTGAACGGCTATCACATCGAGGGCGTGGTCACCAACATCGATTTCGTCAACAGCATCCTGTGCCATCCGGCATTCGTCCGGGGAAACCTGGCCACGGACTTCATCGATCGGCACTTCGAAGGCAGCCGACCGAAAATTTCCGAGGACCGCAGGGCGTTGGAATTAGCGGCTCTGACGGCGGCATTGATCTACCATGTCCGCACAGTTGCCGTCCGCGATTCCCTCCGGCCCATGGTGTCGCGGATCGGCGGGAAAAAAGCCGTGGAGAGCGCCCACCGTTACACTGTCCGGTCTGGAAACGAGGTGATGGACATCCTTCTCGAGGGCGTAACGGCCGGCCGCCACTGGACCGTCCATGTGGGATCCACGGTCTACGCGGTCGAAACGCCCGAGTTCGAGTTCTATCGTCGCCGTCTCAACCTCACTATCGACGGCAGGATACACCGCTTTCGGCTGCGGGTTGAGCAGTCCTTCATTCACGTCGCATTCAGCGGCATCACCCGCGTCTTCGAAATTTATACGCCCCGGGAGTGGGATCTCATGAAATACATGCCCACCCGAATCGAACGACCCGCAGACAACGTTCTCGTCTGCCCCATGCCCGGGCTGGTAGTGGGAATTCCCGTCCAGCCGGGAGACCGGGTATTCCGCGGACAGTCCCTGGTAGTACTCGAATCCATGAAGATGGAAAGCGATGTGGCCTCCCCGGTGGACGGCATCGTCTCGGAGGTCGTCAGCGCCGTCGGTCAGGCGGTGGAGGCCGGCGACGTGTTGATTCGGTTTCAGGCCTGAGGTAGCAAGCAATCCATCAATTTATACGGATAACGACGTGCCGCAGCCTTCATCGAAGGCGGGGCATGAAGAATTGGCACGAAACACGCGATGAAATCCAAGGGCCGCGGGCTTTTCAGCAACGAAAAACCGCGGCCCTTATGAACACGGGAAAGGTCCGTGCGAGAGGGTCAGTGCAGACCAAATCCCATGGATGCGTATTCACGAATGCTTTGACGGGCTTCGGTCAGGGTCTTTCCCAGATTCCAGGGTTCCATGAAGCCCTCCAGGTTCAATTTCCAACCGTCCTCATCCTGAAAAATATCGGCGTCCTCGCAGGACATGCCACAACCTTCCTCGCCGAGGACTTCATAAAGCGTTTTCAGGAGTTCGGTTTTATCGTTCATAAAAACCTCCTATCAAATGCCGCAAATTCCCATTTTGCAGTCTCGCCCCCTGGCCCGGCTGATCACGCCGCAGGCAAAGCCCAAAGGGACAATGGCCGCAAGAGCGATAAGCGCGTAGGGCAGAAAAAGATTGAACATCGTAAAGACAATCAATATCGCCACGGCGAGACCGGCGCATATGTTCAACATAATCCACCTCCTTGGGTGTCGGATTTTTGCGATCGCCTTTTCCGTCAATTCCCGGTTGAGAGCCGTCGTCATTCCGAATCGTATAATAAAAACCTAATCACGACCCCACCGCCGTCAAGCCGATTAAACGCCGACATCGATTCCGGCGGCCGCCTTCCCGAACTCACGAGCGCTTCGATATGTTGACGAGCATGTCATGGGTCATGGCGGCCAGATCATACCGCGGGGCCCACCCCCATTCCTCGCGGGCAGCGCGGTCATCCAGGCTGTTGGGCCAGGAGTCGGCGATCCCCTGGCGAAGAGGATCGACGTCGACATCGAGGCAGAATTCGGGGATGAACCGTCGGATCACGGCAGCGATACTCTCCGGAGAAACGGTCATGGCCGTGATGTTGAAGGCATTGCGGTGTTTGAGCCGTCGGGGGTCCGCCGCCATGATCTCGACGGCCGCCCGAAGCGCATCGGGCATGTACATCATGTCCAGTCGCGTGTCGGCTCTGAGGTAGCAGGTATAGCGTCCGCGGCGAACCGCCTCGACATAGATCTCCACGGCATAATCGGTGGTTCCTCCTCCGGGAGGCGTTTTGTATGAAACCAGTCCGGGATAACGGACCCCGCGGGTATCCACCCCATACCGCTTGAAGTAATAGTCGCAAAGCAGCTCGCCGCTCACCTTGGTGACGCCGTAAAGGGTCGACGGCCGCTGAATGGTCACCTGAGGCGTCTTGTCGAGGGGGGTGCCGGGGCCGAAGGTAGCGATGGAACTGGGGGTGAATACAGCGCATTGATGTTCCCGCGCCACCTCGAGGACGTTATAAAGACCGCCCATGTTGACCTGCCAGGCACGTTGAGGATCTTTTTCCGCGCTGGCCGACAGCACCGCCGCCAGGTGATAGATCGTATCGATCCTGTAACGTTTCACCAGATCGGCGACGGATTCAATCCGGGTGCATTCGATGAAATGAAAGGGTCCGGATTCCCTGAAGGACGGATCGGGCGGCTTCGTGTGGCCGGCGGCCACGACATTGTCGTTTCCGAGAATCCCTCTGAGATACACGACCAGTTCCGATCCGATCTGTCCGACAGCTCCGGTGACCAGAACTCTTTTCATCAGTCCTCCTTCCGGTTTTGCCCTGACGACGGCGGTTGACGGATCAACCGTCGCTCCTGGGCGTGAACCTGCCGCCCCCTTTCGGGAAATGCTTTCCGACCTCGACGAGGGACGAATCATTCCGTGTTTTATGGGAAGATTCCATAATATACTCTAGTGCACGTTCAATTTCATGTCGACCACAAAACCAACACGATGTAACACTTCCCTCTCGCGCCTCCCAAATCAAAGCATATTTCCATTCTGCCTGTCATAACATATGGCCTATGTTGAAATATGAAGCAAGTAATCGGCGATCATGGCCTTGCCCGCACCGAAAAAAAAACTGGCGTGACGCCCGGAGAATATGCCATGATGGCGGTCATCGACACGGGTTGCGGCATGGGCAAGAATGCAACGATCCTGATCGTGAAAGACGACATGGCGGTGCACCGCCTGACTATGAGGCTGCCTCACCATGTCTGAGCAATGTCAACCCATTTAAGACGAGGATTATCATTATGGCTATCATCACTATTTCCAGAGGATCATACAGCCGCGGAAAGGACGTCGCGGAAATGCTGGCCCGCAAGTTGGGGTATGCATGTCTATCCCGCGACATCCTCCTTGAGGCTTCCGATGAATTCGATATCCCTGAAATAAAGCTCGTGAGAGCGCTTCATGACGCTCCTACGGTATTGGAACGTTTTTCACACGGCAAGGAGCGATATGTCAACTACATCCGATCCGCCCTCCTCCTGCATGTTCTGAAGGACAATGTCGTCTATCACGGCCTGGCGGGTCACTATCTTCTTTCAGACATCCCCAATGTTCTCAAGGTCAGAATTATCGCCGACATGGAGGATCGGGTTCGAGAGGAGATGAAAAGAGAGAACATCTCAGCCGAAAAAGCTCGGTATATCTTAAAAAAAGATGACGAGGAGCGAAGGAAATGGAGCCTTCAGCTTTACGGCACGGATACCTGGGACAGCCGGTTGTATGACATGGTCTTGAACATCAAAAATCTGACCGTGGATGACGCCGTCGACATATTGGCCGAAACCGCCCAAAAGCCTATTTTCCAAACCACGTCGGAATCGAAACAGATTCTCGAAAACCTGGCGCTGGCGGCCAGAGTTCAGATGAAATTGACAAAACTCGACCCGACGATCAGCGTCTCAGCCGAGAATGGGATGGTAAACATTGCAAACATCAACAGGACGTCGGCCGACAATAGCGCCGCTCTGGCCGAAATTAAGCGGCTTGCCGAAAGCGTTCCGGGTGTGAAGGAGGTCGTCTTACAGCACTTCCCCACACAAAAGCAGGAAAAGAACATCAATCCGTTCCACAACGTCGGGTGAAACGATACAGCGGAGCGTCTCGATTCGATCGACGCTCCGGACGACTTTCGGTGCCGGCCTGGTCACGTCGCCGGAGCACTTTGGGTTGAAGAATTGACAGCGTTGCTTTAGGGTCTTGGCATATTTAAGATGTTCTGATAAAAACAACTCATCGTTTTCAATCCTGCTTCCACAACGCCACGATGCCGCGCCTTTCTATAGCATCGGCGACGAAAACCGACGGAGGACGCATATGCCCCGAACATGGAGAGTCTTTCTGTTTTGCCTCGTCATCACCTTCTGGGCTGCGTCTTTGTTATCCGCAGCTATCGCTCAAGAGCCCGCATTTCCGCGTAATCTCACAAGCTACGACGATCCCGTCCACGACGGCATCACGGCGGTCTTGAAACACCGCATCGCAATGGAGCCGTTCAACCTGGCGGCTACCTTGATCTTCTTCGCCGCCATCATTCATACCTTTCTGGCAAGCAAATTCACAGCCATTGCCCACCAGTGGGAGCGTGAACACGATCTTCGGATCAAAAACGGCCAGGCACCGCGAAATTCGGTTCACCACGGCGCCGAACTCTTTCATTTCCTCGGCGAGGTCGAGGTGATCTTCGGGGTCTGGGTCGTGATTCTCGTGGCCGCCATCACCTACTTTCACGACTGGGGAACCGTTGTCAATTATATCAGCTCCACCGTCAATTTCACCGAACCGGTCTTTGTCGTGGTCATTATGATCCTGGCGGCCACTCGCCCCATTCTGAAGCTTTCCGAAACGATCATGCTGAAGGTCGCCAATCTGTTCGGCGGGACTCTCAAATCCTGGTGGTTTACCATTCTCACACTGGGACCGCTTCTGGGCTCCTTTATCACCGAACCGGCCGCCATGACCATTTCGGCCCTTCTGCTGGCGCGTAAATTTTATGAACTCGAGCCAAGCGAACCGCTCAAGTACGCGACCCTGGGGCTCTTGTTCGTCAACATCTCGGTAGGGGGAACACTCACCCATTTCGCCGCTCCGCCCGTTCTGATGGTAGCGAATGTCTGGCACTGGGACACGTCATTCATGATGCTTACCTTCGGATGGAAGGCCGCCACAGGCATCCTGATCGTCAACAGCGTCTATTTTCTGATCTTCAAGGATCAAATGGCGGAGTTGGAAGACAAGTTCGCGGTTCGAAGCCTCCGGGACCATATCCGCGCCACCTATCTGAGCAGAGACATGGTGGAGGCCGAATTCGACAAGGTCGGCGGCCTCATCAACGCACAGCGCCAGATCTTCGCCACCGTCCAGCAGCAGGTCAGCACCGTCGCCCAGGAAATTCGAAGCCGCCTCCTCACTACCTATCTGACCGAGGGCCTGCCGCAAGGAGTGGATCGCGCATTGGCCTGCGAGGCGTTCGATCAGCGCTTCAATGAAATTCTCCTCAATCGCATGCGAGAGAACCTCCCGGGACTTTTGCCGGAGGAAGACCGCGCAGAATTCATCGATCCTGACTGGGATGAACGGGAAGACCCGGTACCCTTCTGGATCATGGTGATCCATGTCCTCTTCATGGGCTGGACCATCCTCAACGCCCACCATCCCGAACTCTTCATTCCAGGGCTTCTCTTTTTCCTGGGGTTTGCCTCGGTCACCGCACCATTCCAGAATCGGATCGAACTCAAACCGGCCATTCTCGTCGGTTTTTTTCTCGGCGGTCTCGTTATCCACGGCGGTGTTCAGGGGTGGTGGATTCAGCCCGTACTGTCAAACCTGTCCGAGATTCCCCTGATGCTCGGGGCGGCCGTGCTGACGGCCTTCAACGACAATGCCGCCATCACCTTTCTCAGTACCCTGGTGCCCGACTTCACCGGCTCGCTCAAATACGCCGTCGTCGCCGGCGCCGTCAGCGGTGGCGGACTGACCATCATCGCCAACGCGCCCAACCCGGCCGGGCAATCATTGTTAAAGAAATATTTCGAAAACGGCATATCTGCGGTGGGATTGTTGAAGGCCGCCCTCCTCCCGACAGTGATCATCCTGCACATTTTCATGGTCTTCCTCGCCGTCTATCGATAGGGGGACGCAAAAATGGCAAACAGACGAGGACACCTGGGCATGATCATCCACACGCTGATTGTCGCGGGATCTTTTCCGGTAGTGGCGGCTATCACTCCCGGGATCGACTCCACCGTCCTCACCTTCTGGCGATTCCTGTCGGCCACGCTGGTGTTCTCTTTCATGCTGCTGTTTCTCAAGGAAGCACGGCGCAGACCGAAGCTCCGGGACCTGGGACGATATGCCGTCGTCGGCGGCAGCTACGGTTTTTTCTTCATCCTGATGTTCGAGGCCCTCAAATCGACGACTCCCATCAACACCAGTACCATCTATACCACGGTGCCTCTGATGACGGCGCTCCTGGGCGGACTCCTGGGGGAGCCGGTCCGACGCCTTCAATTGGGAGTCCTGGGGCTGTCCATGGCCGCCGCCGTATGGGTTATTTTCCGAGGCGACTGGGAGCGGATGGCGACTCTGGAACTGTCCCGGGGAGATATGCTCTTCTTCCTCGGCACCCTCAACCTTGCCGTCCATGTGCTCGCCCTCAAAAAACTCCAGCGGAATGAATCCAAGGTACGATTTACCTTCTACAGCCTGTTGACCGCCACCCTGGCCCTTTTGGTTGCGACCCTCGTTAAAACCGGATTTCCTGCGTTTCCAAACGCCTCGGTTTGGCTGGGACTTGCCTATCTTGCGGTACTTTCCACGGCCGTAACCTTCTGGATAATTCAGTTTGCCGCCGTGAGGCTCGGGCCCAATCGTGTTGTTGCCTATACCTTCCTGACGCCGTCGGTCGTAGCCGGCATGGAATGGGCCATGGGAAGCACGGATATCGGGTGGGCCGTTCTGCCGGGTATCGCCCTTACGTTGATCGCCGTATGTTTCCTTCAGATGTCCGCCGTCTCGGGGGAAAACCCTTCGCGGTAAACCGCGCCGCGGTTATCGTTTAAAATCCTCTTTGCGAATGCCAAAGGTCTTCATCTTGTCATACAGCCCCCGAGGGTGAATGCCGGCAATACGTGCGGCCTTCCCGACACGGCCCCCGGTCTTCCGGAGTACCATTTCGATGTAGCGCCGCTCGAGGTGACTCACCATCTCGTCCCGGACCTCGGGCAGCGTTCTGCCTTTCCACGCAGTCTCCAGGTTCGGCAAACCGCCGTCCAGGATCCGGGTCGACAAGACACCGTTGTCGTGGAATACCGAGGGTAAATCCCGCACTGAAATTTCACTGTCGTGGCAGATGAGAATGGCCCGTTCAATGACGTTCATCAGTTCCCTGACGTTTCCGGGCCATTCATAATGACTCAACGCCTTCATGGCCGCGTCGGATATCCCTTCCACGTCCCGACCGATCTTGTATCGGTAAAGATCGAGAAAATGACGGGCCATGTGAGGGATATCCTCCTTGCGTTTCCGAAGGGGCGGTATCGTCAGGGTCACCACGCTCAGCCGATAGTAGAGGTCCTTCCGGAAATTTTTCCGGGTCACCTCCTTTTCCAGATCGCGATTGGTGGCGGCGATCACCCGGACATCCACCCAAATGGGACTCTCGCTGCCGATGGGCTTCACCTCGTAATCCTGCAGAACCCGAAGCAGTTTCGCCTGAAGGTGGAGCGGCATCTCACCGATCTCATCCAAAAAAATCGTTCCGTTGTGGGCCAGCTCAAAGGTTCCCCGCCGGGATCTGACAGCGCCGGTGAATGCCCCCTCCGCATGCCCGAAAAGCTCGCTTTCCAGTATCTGTTCGGGCAGAGCGGCCGTGTTGACGGCAATGAAGGGGCCTGTAGCGCGGGGGCTTTCAGCGTGGATAGCCTTGGCCAGGTGCTCCTTGCCGACACCCGTCTCCCCCATGATCAACAGCGGTGAATTGCTTGTGCTCACCTGCCGAACCTCGTCGATGAAGATCCGCATGCTGTCGCTTTCCAGGACAAAATCCGACAACTGCGGCTTTGTCGGATGCTTCGGATGAAAGCGATTCAGTTGGATCAACTGTCGCCGGGATTCCAGGGTCGTCTCGATGGCCTCGAGGAGTCGCTTCTTCGAAACCCCGGAAAAAAGCACCACGTCGGCGCCGGCGGCCACGAGTTGAGCGTGTTCCTCGGAGGAATCCCCATCGTGGAGGATGACCGTCGTCGGGTTTTCCGGCAGATCATTCAGCATGGCAATACCGGATTCCGAAGGTCGGGGGATGATCGACTCGCTGATGACGATGATGTCTCCGCAGCTGCGCATGACCTTCTGCCAGGGAGAAACGAGGTTCCCAAAGGATTCCACGCGGATATCCGAGAGGGAAAAGCTCTGGGCCAGATATTTCTGAAGCCGTTTGTCCTGGACGGCCAGGACCAGTTTAATCAACATACGCGCTCCTCAAATACGGTATGATCATACCGATAATATCCTGAAATACGTGTTCCGAGCCACATATCACGTCCGATCATCATGAATATTTTAATCTTGTTATCAAATTGTTACAATCGACCTTTTCCCTGATCCTCTGCCGAACCTGCGCCGTGTCGGCAATGCCTGTCCATGATCCGACAATATCAGCACCTATATACCATTTTCAAAAAATAATAGTATATAAATACTTTTTTCTTTGCCGGCGGCAACGGTGCTGAAATCTTTCCTTTCATGATCTATTGTCATATCAAAAGGATATCTTATTTATAATCCCTGGCATGTTTTGTGCCTAACCGATTGTCGGACATTCCTGAACGTCTTCTATCCGGACGTTTCAGGTTGAAAGCCCTGGCCGATCGAACCCGTTTGGATCGTTGTCCATATCGGAAAATCGAATTTTACGAATGCATCATCCCAAGGTGTTGACATGCTGAATATCCGAAAGCTTGAAGACTTCGACCTATGCAGAAGAATCTGGGAGAACGCCCGTCCGGTGGAAAATATCTTCGATTTATGGCCGGTACGGACCTGTTTTGCCGCCGCCTTCGATCGGGAGCCTTTTTTCATCGTGGCCGAGGAAAACGGTCACACCGTTGGATTGCTGCCTCTCAGCCGGATGGACGACCCGGAAAGCTTCGGTTTTTTTCCGGGAGAGTTGTGGGCGGGCAAAACCTGGCTGGAACAGAACCGGATCACCGCAGCCGATACAGGCGTCGCGAGGGCTCTCCTGGACCGTGTTCCCGGCAGCGTGCATCTGCGCTACATGTCCCACGCCGCCCTGGTTTCCGAAATTCAGCCCCTGGAGCTGGATGAGGTCGGCTACCTTTTTTTCCCCGGACGATACCAGTATCGGTTCGATGCCTATCTGCAAGAATTCAAAGGAAAATCTCGCAAAAAGATCGGTCGGGAGATGGCCGCCGTAACAGCGCCCGGAATCGCCTACCGCTACAACGACCTTAGCGATGTCGATCCTTTTTTTCGAATGAATCTCGAGGCCTTCGGCAGTCGTTCCTATTTCAGCGACCCTCGGTTTCTCAAGTCTTTCGAAAAAATGATGGCGTGGCTCTACGCCCAGGGGATGCTTCGAATTACCACGATACTGATCGGCGGAAGGATTGCAGCCGTGGACGTCGGGGCCGTCCTGGATGTACCCCGAAAGGGTTCGAACTACACGGTGCTGGCCGGCGGCACCAACCCCGAATTCCCCGGCATCGCCAAGCTGATCAATTTCCATCATCTGGAATGGGCCTGCCGGATGAGATTGGACTCGGTCGACTTTCTGTGTGGGGATTTCGGTTGGAAAGAGCGTTTCCACCTCACCCCACGGCCGCTTTATCAACTCCGGATTTCCGTTCAGCAGGAAGCAAAACAGCTGCAGATTTGCCCGAGGATGCGCTTCCCGTCCCGGATAACCACGCCTGCCGATATGCATCGACGCCCCCAGGCGATCGGATCCCGAACCCGGAGCGCCGAAAGTGTCTGCTGATCCCCGGGTGCTCGTCGTGGGTACCACCACCGATTACATCGATTGGATTCGCCGCACCTCACCCGGGAGGGCTTTTTTCCTTACCGACCCCGGCGTCCGGCATCAGGCGACGGAACCTTCTCCGCCTTCCGACGAGGAGATTCTCTGTGACCTGACGAATACGCCTCAGGTACTGAACGCCCTGGAACGCCACCTGGAGGACCGGCGACTGCAACTTTCCGGCATTGCCTGCTTCGACTGTGAATCCATGATCCTGGCCGCTGTCGTCGCGAGTATCCACAACCTGCCCTACCCGTCCGTCGAGGCGGTGCGACGGTGTCGGGATAAGGCCGCGACAAAAGCGGCCTGGAAGGTACGAGGGATTCCTTGTCCCCAGGCCCGTCGCATATCCTCGATCGAGGCCGCTGAGGCCTTCAGCCGGGAAACGAAAGGAACGATCGTTCTGAAGCCCGCCACCGGCAGCGGCAGCGAGTTGGTCTTCGCTTGCCGAGGGCCGGAGGAGAGCCGGACGGCATTCACGGAAATCGAAAGAGGACTCCGCCGCAGGCAACACAGTCGGATGTACAGGGTCGATCCGGCCGAAGGTCCCGTCATCATCGCGGAGGAATTCATTGAAGGGGAGGAGTTCAGCTGCGACTTCATCATTGAAAACCGTCAAATCCGGATTATCCGCCTGACCCGAAAGATTCGCTCTCCCAAGGGTCCCTTCGGCACCATCCGGGGGTATGTCCTGATCGACGATCTTCCAGGCGACATTCCGGCGACGAATCTCCGTCGTCGACTTCGGGAAGGCGCCGAAGCGCTGGGGATCTACAAGGGAGTCTGTATGGTGGATCTGATCGTCAGGAATGGTGACATCCGGCTTCTGGAGTTGAGCCCGCGGCCGGGGGGAGACTGCCTTCCCTTTCTGATCCGGGAATCCATGGGTATCGACATGCTGAAGCTCTCTCTCGATGTTGCAGAAAATCGGCAGATCGCATTGAAGTCGCATAACCCGCTGAAATCGTACGTCGGCCTCCGTCTTTTTGCCGATAGGCCGGGGGTGGTGGAGGAGATCGACTGGCGCCGCCTGGCCGCAGATCCCCGGGTTTCCCAGGTCACCATCATCCGGAAGCCTTCGGATACGATCCGGATGCCTCCCGAGGACTACGACTCATGGCTCCTTGGCCACGTCATTTTCACCCCGTCTGAAAACGGGACGGAACTAACGCGCCAGTGCGACGACCTGGCCGGTCGGATAGCGTTGAGAATGGCGCCATGCTGAACGACGCCCACGTTCCCATCAAACCGGCGGACCTCGACCGGATCATTGAACAGTCCCTGCCGCCCTTTCCCGAAGCATCCCTCGCGGCCTTCGTGCGCCGTCATTTTGACCGACGCACTTTTTATCTGGACGTCATCCGGCACCATCCTTCTCCCATCTACCTCCTTGAAACCTCGGTGTTGAAGGAACGCGCACGCCGCTTCATCCAGGCCTTTCAGGACGTTTTGCCGGAGACGGGGTTTTATTACGCCATGAAGAGCAACAATCACCCGGCGGTTGCCGCGACATTGATGTCACAGGGATTCGGACTGGATGTGTCAGGCGGTCCGGAATTAGCCGCAGCCATAGATCTGGGGGCAAAAGACATCATTTTCAGCGGACCGGGAAAGACGACGGCAGAGCTTGACATGGCGATCGATCACGCCGACAGCGTAACGATCCTCCTGGACAGTTTCGGTGAGTTGTCACGTCTGGAGGCGGCAGCCGCATCACGAGGACGCCGGATTCGTGCGGGTGTCCGCCTGACCACCAACGCCGACGGACTCTGGCGCAAATTCGGGATCGCACCGGAACGTCTCGTCGCCTTTTTCGACACCGCCCGGAACTGTCCTCATGTACGACTTCAAGGACTTCAGTTCCACACTAGCTGGAATCTCTCTCCCGACGCCCAGACCGCCTTTATCGAGCTGCTGAGCAGGATTCTGCGGAAAATGCCGGAAGCCTTTCTTGCGCAGATCGCCTTTATCGACATCGGCGGGGGCTATTGGCCTGAACAGGGCGAATGGCTCCACTCCGGCGGAACACCCGAAGGGTTGATCCGAAAAGCCATGGGACAGACCGTTGCAACCGCCTCGCCTCGATACCGGATACCGTCCCTTCCCATCGAAAAATTTGCCGAGACATTGGGACCGGTCGTCCAAAGCCGGCTCCGGTCCCTTACCCCCTGCCGGATCTGTTTCGAGCCCGGCCGCTGGCTCGTCAATGACGCCATGCACATCCTCGTTTCGGTGGTCGACCGGAAGGCGCCCGACCTCGTCATCACCGACGCCGGTACCAATGCGGTGGGCTGGGAGCGTTACGAAACCGATTATTTTCCCGTGCTCAATCTCTCCCGGCCGGCAATGACCGAGCACCATTGCCATATCCTGGGGGCACTCTGCACCCCCCACGATGTCTGGGGTTATGCTTACTGGGGAGAGGCCATCATGCCCGGCGATCTTCTGCTGATCCCCACCCAGGGTGCTTATACTTACAGTCTCCGGCAGGAATTCATCAAGCCCTTGCCGACGATGGTGGTAATATGAGGGCGGCAGGCCAAAGATCGATAGTTGAAACTCAAGTTTCGGCCGCGGCCGTGTGTTCGGCGATGGCGGCAACCATCTGTTCCCACAAATCGGGAAAGGCCGTGCCGTGGCCAAGTCCGGAGATCACTTCGAGGCGAGCCCCGGGAATGATGTCGGCCGTATCCCGGCCGTGGGCCAGGGGCACCACCGGATCGCAGTCGCCGTGAATGACCAGGGTGGGAATATCGAGATGTTCAAGGCGGTGGCGTCTACCCCCCGCACCGATGATGGCCGCCATCTGGCGGAGGAATCCGGGTGCGTATATGCCCCGATCGAAGGACTTGGCCGACAGCTCCCGTTGGAGCTTTTCGTCGTAAAACGTGGATCCGCCCGCAAAAATCCGGTAGATCCCGGCCATGTGATCGATGTAAGCGGCCCGCTTGGCCGGCGGAGCGGACATCATGGCCGCCAGGGCCTCGTCCGTCGGTGGCGGCAAATCGGGCTCACCGGTGGTGGACATGATGGTGATGAGGCTTTTGAGCCTTTCGGGATATTCGACGGCAATCACCTGAGCGATCATCCCGCCCATGGAAAGTCCGCAAACATGGGCATGATCAATCTCCAGCGCATCCATCAGGCCGACGGTGTCGTCGGCCATGTCGAGCAGGGTGTAGGGCACCCATACCTGCCGCCCCGCAGCGGTCTCGGCCATCAGGGCTTCGACATCAGGCACGTAGAGGCGCTTCATGCGTGTGGATTGGCCGACGTCCCGGTTGTCGAAACGGACCACGAAATGACCGGCCTCGGCCAGCATCCGGCAGAAAGGCTCCGGCCAGGCGACCATCTGGGTGGCCAGGCCCATGATGAGGATCAGCGGTCGGTTGTTCTTCTTGCCGAAGGTGTCATAACAGATCTCGATACCATTGCTGGATACCTTTCGCGCCATTCCCTTCCCCTTCCGTTTTGACCGCCCGCACGTGTGGTACGAACGCCGTTTTCGCCGAGGTTGCCACCTCATGAGGATAGGTAGTATACCCGGCACCTTGGGAATTGACAAGCAGATTCTGGAGTAGCCCCGGAGTCCTTTCCAGGCAATGCCGACATGCATCGAAAGGACCCTTTTGATTTTTCCAAGAACAAAAATCGTTAAAAATTGATAAAACCCCTTGCGTCATCATAAAATTGCTTTAATATAGCATAGAATCACCCTGCCGGTGTGCGGCGGGGTGATTTCTTTTTATGGAGGGAAATCCCATTTTCAACGCTACCACGATACGAAAGGAAACGATAAAAATGACGGAACGTTCACAAGTAACACTTTACAGCGGGGGCCACAAGGGGGCCGAAACGGCATTCGGCAGAAATGCCGAGTCCTGGGGCATTCGGGAAGTCAACTACACCTTCGAAGGACATACAGTGGAACGGAACAAGAACTGTACGGTCCTGAGCACGGAGGAACTGAAAAAGGGCGATATCAGCATGGAGATCGTCTCCAAGCGCATGGGGCGGACCTATGCCAGGGCGGACAAGATCCGAAAGGTGATTCAGTCCATCTTTCACATGGTCAACAAAGGGTACCATGTATTTGCCGTCGGTTGGATACAGCCCGACGACACGGTCAAGGGCGGAACGGGCTGGGGCGTGGAACTGGCCAAACTCTTCAATCGTCCCGTCAGCGTTTACGATCAGGATCGAAAAGCCTGGTTTTCCTGGAAAGACAACCAATGGGTCGCCGACAGCCCTGTAGTGGCTGCCGACAGCTTTGTGGGCACCGGCACACGAAACCTGACCGAAGATGGTGCCAGGGCTATCGAAGACCTCTTCAAACGCTCTTTCGGAACTCTGGAATAATCCCTGTTTCGAGCACCCGATAAAAGGTTCAAGCCCTCAAAAAGCTTGGACCTGTTATATACGCCGCTCCATCCGATTACAGGCGATGATATGCCCGATACCATGACACAAACCGCTCGATGCCGATTTCAATGGGTGTGTCGGGCCTGAACCCGACATCGACCATCAGATCGTCGACGTCGGCCGCAGTGGCGGGAACATCGCCGGGCTGGAGGTCCAGATACTCCTTTTTCGCCGTTTTCCCCAACGCCTTCTCAATAGCGGCGATAAAGTCGTTCAACGCCACCGGCGCGTTGTTTCCGATATTGTAGATCCGATACGGCGCATAGGAGGTGCCGGGGTCCGGATGCTCCCCGTTCCATTGCGGATTTGGCTGGGGCAGCCTTCCCATGACCCGGACGACCCCCTCGACGATATCGTCGATATAGGTAAAATCCCGCTGCATTTTCCCATGGTTGAACACCTTTATGGGCCTGTTTTCCAAAATCGCCTTTGTAAACAGAAAAAGCGCCATATCCGGCCGGCCCCAGGGACCGTACACCGTGAAAAACCGGAGCCCCGTACAGTGAAGACCGTAGAGATGACTGTAGGTGTGAGCCATGAGTTCGTTGGCTTTCTTGGAGGCCGCATACAGGGACACCGGATGGTCGACGTTGTCATGGACCGAGAAAGGCATGCGGGTATTGGCGCCATAGACGGAGCTGGACGAGGCGAAGACCAGATGCCCCACCCGGCTGTGACGGCAACACTCCAGAAGATTGACAAATCCCACCAGATTGGAGGAGACATAGGCATGAGGGTTGATGAGGGAATATCGGACCCCGGCCTGAGCCGCCATATTGACCGCCACGTCGAAAGCGGTCGCTTCGAAAAGACGTGCCATGGCTTCCCGATCGGCGAGATCGCCTTTTACAAAGTTAAAGTCGGAATAGGACGAAAGCTGGTCCAGCCGCCCGGTCTTATATCCGACGTCGTAATAATCGTTCAGATTGTCGAGCCCCACCACCCGGCAGCCCTGCTCCAAGAGCCGTTTGGCCAGATGAAACCCGATGAACCCCGCGGCGCCGGTCACCAGAACCGTATGATATTTGAATGTCATGATATTTTTCTTTCCGCCCGGCGATGATGCCGGGCCATGGTTGATGCAGGGCAGAGATTCGCGAATGTCGCCCGTCTCAAACCTCAGACAATATGCAGCCACAGGGTGAAAGTGACCGCCGAAAACGCCGTGCTGGCGGAAATGGCCGCCGCGGCGAACTCCGTATCTCCGTTCATTTCCGCAGCCATGACATAAGCAATGGTGGCGGTGGGGCATGCCAGAAGAATTATTGCGGGAAGATATCCTCCGGCGGGAACTCCAAAAAAGCGATACAGGAAATACCCGAGGCCGGGCAGCAGGCCCAGCTTGACCACGCTCGATGAAATCAGCGCCATCGGCCGGGATCGCATGAGATGAAAGGTCAGGCCGGCGCCGATCAGCAGCAGTGCCAGCGGCAATGCCAGATCTCCCAGAATCTTGAAAGCCCGTTCCAAAATGATGGGCAACGGCATCCCTGTCGCGGAAAAAAGAATACCTGCCATGGCCGACACGATAACCGGATTCCCGGCAACCCCCATAATCACCCGTCTTGCGCCGATACCCCCGGATTCGGCATCGCCGTACCACTGAAGCACGATGACGGCAAGGAGATTCTGAAGAATCATGATGAACCCGGCCAGAATGCTCGCACGGGCCAGCCCCTCGTCGCCAAGGTAATAATAGGCCACGGCCAGTCCGATATACCCCAGATTGCCGTGAAACGCGCTCTGAATGACCGTGGCGAATCGGCGCCGCTCGAGCCTGACGGCCCATCCAGCGATCCAGAGAAAGCAAAACACCGTCAGCACCGAAGCGAGGGTGATCAGAACCACCGAGGGATTGAAATCCCGAGTGAAATTTCCCTGGGAGATGGCCCTGAAGATCATGGCCGGGATGGCCAGGTGGAACACCAGCCGATTGGCCGGCCCCAGAAAGGCCGTCGATATCAACCCTTTCCTTCGGGCGATCCAGCCGATGAAGATCACGGTAAACATGGGAATGATGGTATTCAGAATGTCCATGGCCGCCGCAGGTGTTACCTTCTATATGCCGCCCCCGTAGGGATCCATTCCGGACTCACCGCTTCTCACCGCCTGTCGTCGGCATAGCAGCGCCTAGCCGCCTCGATTGGCTGTTCGTTCAGGAATCCGGCTATGGCCTGGTCGTAGTGAGCCGTATGGTCAAAAGCCTTTCGGGCGAGAGCAAACCGCATCTCCAGTGTCGTCTGTCCCGAACGGGATCGCATGACGTCGAGGATCGATGCATAATCGCCCGGGTCGACCACCGAAGCGACGCGAATGAAATTCTTCGCAGCCGCCCGTATCATGCAGGGCCCCCCGATGTCGATGTTACCCCGGGCGGCCTCCAGCGTCACATCCGGCTTGGCGATGGTTGCCTGGAAAGGATAGAGGTTGACCACCACCATGTCGATGGGCACTCCCCCGGTCCGTTTCAAGTCCGCCTGGTGAGACGGGTTGTAGGTCTCGGTCAGAAGTCCCAGATAGATCTTGAAATCGAGAGTCTTCACAAGACCCCCTTGCGTTTCTGGTTGACCCGTATAATCGGATACTGGTGTGAGATGTTTATCGGCGTCCCCCCCCAGGATCTCCCTGATTCGTCCGAAGGTCCCGCCCGTGGACAGGATCCGAATCTCGGGATTGATCTCGATCAGGCCGGGGATGAAGGCCGCCAGGCCGCTTTTATCGGACACGCTCACCAGGACGTGGTTGACCTTGACGAGGTCATCAATTTTATCTACGACATTCATGCTCATGGTTTTTCCGTGCCGGCATCCCCTCGGGCCGGCACGCCCTCCTTTCTGTTGGATGTTTTGGGGTGCGCTTCGGTTTTTAGAATAAGAGCCGACGGGCGTCAACCCCATTCACGGGGTCCGGGTTCATGAACCCGGCGGTGGGTTCATTTGACGATAGAGCCCCCGGGCCATGACACCCAGAAGCACCACCGATATACTCAGAACGCCCCAGAGAATCCATTTTTTCCAGGGGAACGGCTTTTTTGGAACCCGGGCCGATTCGCCCTGCAGGGAGAATGGAGGACCCGCCGCAATCTGTCGGATCAGGACGTCATTTTTTTCACGCATCAACAAATGAACGAGCGGATGGCGATCCAGGTCAAAAGGCGCCACTGCCGCATGGCCGTAGGCCAGGGTAAACGGTCCATCTCCCCGAGCCAGAAAAACCAACTCCATGGGGACCCATCCCACCGACAGCACCGGCGGCCTTTCGCCCATGCCGCCGTTCCGGGAAACCGCCTCGAACCGCCACCACCGGTCCATAACGCTGCCGACGACGGCGGCGTCATTGACAACGCGGGTACCGTCGATGCTGAGGTCGTAGAAAAGTCCTTCGAAACGCTGCTGCCATGCGCCATGGGTGTCGCTCCGGGAACAAAACCGACCGGCGGTCAGGCTGTTGGGCTCGCCGAACAGCAGATTCAGGCGGTCAACCAAAAAAAATCCGCCAAGGTCGGCTACATAAGCGCCGGAGTCCCCGGCTGCGACGGAAAAGGGCACCTTGAGATGCCGACGGGGTGCTGTCGTGGAAGCCTTTGGAACAAGCGCCTCCACCCGGGTCAGAATTGTTTCCCGAGCGTTCCGGGGCCACAGGATGGTGATAAAACGCCCCGGCGGTTCGGGAATGAAGATGGTGTCCCGCCTGAGGAGATGCTTCCCGTGTCTGAGAGCCGCCAGGGTAACCCCGGAGGCCAGCATCCGCCAATGATCCAGATCGTCGCTCGACAGAAGCGACACCTTTCCCACAAAACTGTCGTCCGGCCCTTGCCAGTCCAGTCTCAACCGATCCGGCGGGCGGTCCAATTTCCCGGCATCGATGAGGTAAGCCGCTTTTTCCAAACCATCCCCCGTCACGCCGCGGGTCCGGGCATTCAGGACAGCGCCCTTGGCGTCCGTTGTGATATCGATGGAAAATCCGACCCCCATCTCCTTTTCCGGTCCATCCACCGGGAAAAAAGGCAGGGCCAGAACGTCTGTTTCCATCAGGCCACTCTCCTCCGGGCGCCGAAGGATATGAGGGATGATCTCGCCCCGTTCGTTGAAAACCCGAAGGTCCCCCAGATCCTGCCGAACGACGCTACGGTGAACGGCCTCGGGCAGGTAAAGGCGATAAACAGCCCCGCCTGTGACGGGATCGAGGCGAATGCCGTAGGCAAAATCGGCGGCTTTCAGGGGGGCCGATACGGCGGGAATGGGCAACAGCACGAAAAACAGGACCAGGCCGCAGAGACGGATCGTAACGATGGATCGCATATCAAACACTCCGTGTCGTAGGGGATTCATCCGGTTGCCTGACCCGGGATTTCCCTCGGGGCGGCAGAGGGGATATGTAGCCGATGAACAGCATCAGCACACCGACGGCGATGAACGACACGATCCGGGCAACGGTTCCGCTGCCGCCCAGATCGATGAAGAACAGTTTGAGAACCACCATCCCCAGCAGAACTGCCCCGGTAAACCATATCGCGCGCTGTTTCCGGCGAGCTCCCACAACCATGGCCCCCAGGGCAAATAGGGTCCACAGGATCGCGACGGCAGCCTGGAACGGCATCGATCGATAAAGAGCTGATACCGTAAACGGCACCCCCGCAAAATAGTGTATCGTCCGAGCGGTCATCCCGTTGAGCCAGACAAATACCCCGAGAGATACGGCTCCATGGATTATCCGGAGGATTGACGCCGACGGCCCCGCCGAATCGGACAGCGCCGTTTGGGGGTTATCCTGCGAGTTCCGGGCCCATTTGAGGATCATGGTCAAGGCGAAGGCCTGCGATATCTCCAGGGGATTCAGGACGGGAAGATAGGCGAGAGGCGCCGGATCGCCCGTGACGACGGTGGTCGAAAGGGACCATAGGAGAAGGAAAACCGCGAGAAGCGACGGTCCGGCTTTGAGATAGGCCCATGGGAACCGACGGATCGGCCAGGGCGGCTTTCGGCAACGGGCGGACAGGCTCCAGACAGCCGCGCCGGGAGTGATGCCCCACATGATCGTCCACCACACCCGTCCGCCTTCCACAACCCGATGAACAGCCCAGGCGCTCTCCCATGTCAGCACGAAGGCCGTCAGCAGGAGACCGGCCAGATGCCACAGCGTCAGGAAGCCGCTTCGCCATTCCCCTTCAAAACATCGAAGGAGATACAGGTGGACCGACAGGGCGAGAACCCAGGGCAACCCGAAACCGTCTGCGAAGAGATGCCGGTTCGGAGATCCGGTCCATCGAAGTCCGACGAGAAGCCCAAGAAGCGGAAGCCAGAACATCGCCGGGTACCTGAGAGACGGCCAGGCGACGCGACGGCATAAGATACCCATTCCGCCGAAGCTGAAGGCGGCAAAGGTGAGTGATGCCCACCGTTCGTGCTTCCAGGACAGACGGCGCGAGATCTCGTTCAGGCCGCTCCCGAACCACCAGGCGAGGCCCCAGATCAGCATGGGAAAATGCAACCAGCGTTCCCATCTCCGAAGACGGCCTTGGTGGCGTTCGAGAAACGCGGCGGAAAACAGGCCTGCGAGGCTGATGAGAAGACCGCCTGAACAAACGCCGTTCAATACCGGGATCCGTCCTGTCGGCTGTCCGAGAGCATGGAAAAAAGCCGCCCCGGCGCCCAGTTGCAGCAGCAGTCCGAAACAGCGGACGGGAGTACGGTTCTGCCGCACGCCGATCCAGACGAGGGCTGCGCCTTCGAGCGCCCATGCCGCCGCTGTCCATCGGCCGTCCAGGGCCAAGGGGACGGCCAGGCTCATGAACACCACCCCGAGGGCGAGAAACGCTTCGGTTAAAAGCCGCATGCCGATGATTGCCCGACGCCACAGCAGTGCAGCAAGGCCGATATAAAATCCGCCCATGGTGAGCGCACTGTAGGCGAGGCCCCAGTCCATCCCGCGCACCATGCGAGCCTGGAGGGCAAAGACAACGATGGGGACGCCGAAGGTCAGGGTACCGTCCACGTATCCTCTCAGCCGGAGCGGCTGACGATGGGCAAAAAGCACCGTGATGGCGACATAGAACAGAAAAAAAAGGATGAGAAAGGGCTCTGTGGATCCGAAATAAGCGGGATGATAGTTCTCGCGGCCCCAGATTGATCCGATGGTGAAGGTAAAGACAAATCCGATGAGATTGAGGGCCCGCCAGGCCTTGAACCAGGCAATCCCCAGGATTCCGGCGTTAAGGATCAGGTAATAGGAGAAGAGCATGACGTGACTGCCGCCGCCCGAAGAGACCAGAATCGGCGCCAGGAATCCGCCGACGGCTCCGAAAGCGGCCAGGGATGGCGCGTCCTGCAATACGGCAAGCCAACCGGAGAGCGCAACCACGGCCACCATGAACCCCAGGGCCAGGGGGAACGGAATAAGATGATAGAGCTTGGCGGCGACAAAGAGAGTGACGTAGAGAATCCCCACCGCCGCACCCTGAAGAATCAAGGCGTACCCGGACCGTCGCAGACGAAGCCGCCACCCCAGGGCGAGAAGCGCAATGGCGCCGACGGCGACGACGGCCAGACGGAACTCCACGGGAAAGGCGTTCCGCTCCGCCGCATACTTCAGGAGAAACGCCACGCCGAAAAAGAGCACGATGACCCCGATGCGGACGACGACATTGCCTTCGGTGAAAAACGCCCTGATCCTTACCGACCATACTTCGACCGTGGAGGGAACGGCCGAGGACGAGGGCGTCCCGCCAATCCGAGGGAACTCCTCCGGAAAGACCTTCGCGAACGTTCCCGCCGCACCGTCTTCCGCCTGTATTTCCCTCTCATCCGCTTCATGTTCGGATTTCCCGGGCATCGGTGTCGAAAGACCGTCCCCGGCCGGAAACCCGGCGTCAGCGGTAGACGGAGAAGGCTCATTCAGACGCTCCAGCAGGGCGATACGCCGCTCCAGATCCCCCATACGCCGCTTCAGTCGAAGCGTCACGGCCAGGAGGCAACCCGCGGCAAAGCCCATGACCGCCCCTCCGGGACCACTCAGAAGCGCCGCTCCCCAAAAAGCGCCCATCGCCCCCAGAACAATATTGAACAGCACACTCCCCCCGCGTCAAGTTCTCTTCGAAATGTCGGTTTCCCCGACTCACCTACGCCTGAAATCAAATTGAATCTGTAAAACAATATCAAAAGTTCAATAAAATAACCCATAACAGAATTCGTCAGACAGGTACAAGGCAATTGACGCGAAAGTCTCGGCCTTTACAATCGCGAAGAATTCAAATATGACAGTGATAAACGAAGTTTTTCTCGAATGGAGCGACCTCGCATTAGACGGCATCGGCTCCACCCTGAAAAAAGGAGATTTTCATGATGCGGACGGTAACACCGATTCATCGGAAAAGAGCCTTCAATGGTTTCCTTGCGATCCTTCTCTTCATCGCGCTCACGGCCTGTCAATCCGCCTATTATGCCGCGTGGGAGTCCCTGGGAAAAGAAAAGCGGCATCTCTTGAAAGACGAGGTTGAAAACGTCCGGGCCGATCAGAAAAAAACCTCCGAGGAGTTCAAGGACGTCCTCACCCGGATCAAGGCGCTCTATGGATTTGACGGTGGAGATCTCGAAGACGCCTATGAAAAATTAAAGGACGACTACGATGACTGCCGCATTCGTGCCAACGCCCTGAGTAACCGTATCGACCAGGTCGAACGCATCGCGGGCGACCTTTTCGACGAATGGAAAACAGAAATCGAGGAGATCGAGAACCCGAAATTCAGACGGGAGAGCCGGGAAAAGCTGGCGGCTTCCCAGCGCCGATACAAAACGCTACGCACCGCCATGCGCCGGTCCGAATCCAGCATGACACCCGTTCTCAAAAGCCTGAACGACTATGTCCTCTATCTGAAACACAACCTGAACGCCATGGCCGTCGGCGCCCTGAAAAGCGAAGTGGACAGCATCGAACTGGATGTTCATCGCCTCGTTGCCGATATGAACCGGTCCATCGAGGAGGCCGACGCCTTTCTGAAAACCCTCTGACACGAGAGCGCAAGCCGGGTTCTTAACCCAACTTTCGACTTTCACAGAGTGTTGCCGGGAGGATACGGCCCGCTTCCCCGTCACCATCACGGAAGTCGAGTTGACCGATATATTTTCACCTGCAGCACCGTCATTGACGGTGAAAACCGACATTTAAGGAGTAATACAATGAAATCATTACGAAACACGATTGTCGTTTTGGGAATCCTACTTTGCGGCGTCACCGGGGCAAATGCCGAAGACAGCGCTCTCGTCGATCTGTTGACCCGTCAACTCGGCGTCTCGACCGTTCAGGCCGAAGGAGGCGCCGGAGCCATTTTCAAGGCTGCCAAAGAAAGACTCAGCCCCACCGAATACACCCAGGTGAGCGATGCGATACCCGAGGCGACAAGCCTTCTGGACGCGGCACCCAAGCCCAGAACCGACAACGGCATAGGTGGGTCGATGGGCGGCGTCACTTCCGCCTTGGGTGGAAAGGGATCGAGCCTCGGCGGCACTGCCAAAGCCGTGGGGAGCATGGGTGCGCTTTCCGAAAGCTTCTCGAGTCTGGGCATGACTCCGGACATGGCCGGTAAATTCATACCTGTCGTTCTCGATTACGCCAAATCCAAGGGCGGCAGTACGGTGATGAACCTGCTGAAAAACGCCCTGATGTAATCAGGAGGGGATTTCTCCGCTGTTTTTCGTTTTCAGGCGGCATCGGCCGTCAGCCAAATACCCCCGGGCCAGGTCTTCGAAGGCCGTCGTCTGATCGTCGGCCCAGCGGCTGTCACGCCCCAGCTCCCGAGCCATCAAGGTTGCGACCGCGGGCGCCATCTCGATGCTCGCCCGGGCGTCGGTGGGAAGCACCCGGCGGCGGCGCGAGAGGAAATCCTCCACCGTTCGCGCCATTTCACGACGGACCGCCCAGACGACCTCTCCGGCCAGGTAAGGATGGTCGGGGTGAAGGGGCTTGGCGTACCGGGTATCCTCTCCCAGCACCTCCCGGACCGACCGGGCGTCGGCGCCATACACGGCCAGATGGCCGAACTGGACAGCATTTTGATGAAATCCGTGGATGTTGAGGTCTCTCGTGACAGAAGGCCGCTCCTGGAGCTGCGCCAGCAGGATCGCCTGGTCCACCGTCTCCTCGGCCATTTTTCTGTAGGTGGTCCATTTGCCGCCGGTGATGGTGAGAAGCCCTGACCGGGATATGTTGAGAGTGTGGTCCCGGGAAATGGCGGCGGTGTTCTCGTGGCTCCCCAGGCTCACGAGGGGCCGGAGACCGGCAAAGGTGCTCAGGATGTCCTCCCGAGTCGGGTCCTGGGTCAGATAACGCGCCGCATGGGCTAACAGAAAATCGATCTCCTCCGGCAAGGGGCAGGGATCCAGGGTCGCCTCGGTCATCTCGGTATCCGTAGTGCCCACCACGACGCGGTGCTTCCATGGAATGGCGAAAAGGACGCGACCATCGTCGGTGTGGGGCACCATGATGGCCGTATCCCCCGGCAGAAACGATCTGTCCAGAACGATATGGACGCCCTGACTGGGGGTGATGATGTCAGGGGCCTCAGGATCGTCCATTTTTCTCAGACCGTCGGAGAAGACGCCGGTGGCGTTGATGACGACCTTTGCCGTCAGTTCGTAAAGTTCCCCGGTCTCCAGATCCCGGGCACGTACCCCTCGCACCATTTCGCCCGATTTGACAAGGGACTCCACCCGCATATAGTTGACCACCGTACCACCCTGTTCCACCGCGGTCTGGGCCATGTTGACGGCCAGTCGGGCATCGTCGAACTGGCCGTCATAGTAGATAACGCCTCCCCGCAAGCCCTTGGGTTCCAGTGTGGGGATGAATTCAAGGGTTTTCTCCTTGGAAAGACCTTTGGAATGGCCGAAACCGTGTCGACCGGCCAGCATGTCGTAAACCTTGAGACCGATGCCGTAAAAAGGCCCCTCCCACCAGTCATAGTTGGGCACGACAAAAGGCAGGTTATGGACGAGATGGGGAGCGTTCCGCCGCATCAGTCCCCGCTCCTTCAAGGCCTCCAGAACGAGAGAGATATTTCCCTGCTGAAGGTAGCGAACCCCTCCATGGACCAGCTTGGTGCTCCGACTGGAGGTTCCCTTGGCAAAATCGCTCTGTTCGATCAGCAGGACCTGATATCCCCGGGACGCCCCGTCAATGGCGGTTCCCAGACCAGTGGCGCCTCCGCCGACAATGATGAAGTCCCATTCCGTTTCCCGCCGCCGAATTCTTTTCAGCATGTCGTCCCGGTTCATTTCGTCACCTTTCTATGCGCTTTTCTCAGCTTTCGGCTGCCATGTTTCAGTCTACAGCCTATTTACCCGAAGTTGCGTTAAAAAGCGTCCTTGCGCGAGGCGGATTTTCTTTCGGAAGGCGCTTGAAAAAGATGTTCTCACGCAAAGGCGCAAAGAACGCTGAAGAACGTTCCTATTCGATCCAGTTAAACGTTCGCTCAACGGCTTTTTTCCACTGCCGGTACAACCGCTCTCGGGTAGACTCATCCATGGCGGGCCGCCATCGCCGATCCTCGGCCCAATTGCGTCGAAGGCTTTCCAGGTCCGGCCAGAAACCGACGGCCAGCCCCGCCGCATAGGCGGCACCCAGAGCAGTGGTTTCCGAAATCCTCGGGCGGATGACCGGAACGTTCAGGATGTCGGCCTGAAACGCCATCAAAAGTTCGTTGGCCACCATCCCGCCGTCCACCTTGAGATGGGAGAGGGCAATTCCGGAATCCCGGGCCATGGCCTCGACAATGTCCCGGGTCTGGTATGCGTTGGCCTCGAGCACCGCCCGGGCGATGTGCCCCTTGTTGGCATACCGGGTCAGGCCCACCATGGCGCCCCGGGCATCGGCTCGCCAGTAAGGCGCGAAAAGGCCGGAGAAAGCCGGGACGAAATAGACCCCTCCGTTGTCGGCAACGGTACCGGCCAGAGACTCGATCTCCGCCGCCGTCGTAATCAGACCCAGGTTGTCCCGAATCCATTGGACCAGGGCACCGGCAACGGCGATGGAGCCCTCAAGGCAGTAGACAGGACGCGATTTACCGAACTGGTAGGCAAGGGTCGTGATCAGTCCCTGACGGGAAGGCACCGGCGTATGGCCGGTGTTCATCAAAAGAAAACAGCCGGTGCCGTATGTGTTCTTGGCTTCGCCCGTCTCGAAGCAGGTCTGCCCCACCAGAGCCGCCTGCTGATCCCCCAGGGCACCGCATACAGGCACCGACGCGCCCAGGGGCCCGTCCGGCCGGGTCCACCCCCAGATCCCGGGATCACTGGACGATACGATCCGAGGCAGCATTGCGTCGGGAATCCGCATGATCTCCAGAATCGCGGGGTCCCATTTTAGGGTGTAGAGATCCATGAGCAAGGTACGGCTCGCGTTGGTCACGTCGGTTACATGGGCACCGCCGGCCGGGCCCCCGGTCAGGTGCCAGATCAGCCAGGTCTCCATGGTTCCGAAAAGCGCGTCACCGGCCTCCGCGGCGATCCTGGCCTCGGGCACGTTGTCGAGAATCCACTGTATCTTGGGTCCGGAAAAATAGGTGGCTACGGGAAGACCCGTCCTGTCGCGGAACCGGTTCTGTCCCTGGTTCCGCATGAGGGCTTTGCAGATCTCGTGAGTTCGGGTGCACTGCCATACCACGGCATTGCCGTAGGGTATGCCGGTATGGCGGTTCCACACCATCGTGGTTTCCCGCTGGTTGGTGATACCGATGGCTGCAAGGGCTTCGCCCGACAGTCCGGCCGCGGAAAGAGCGCCACGGATTACGATCTGCGTGTTTTCCCAGATTTCCAGCGGATCATGCTCCACCCAACCGGGTCGGGGAAAAATCTGCTTGTGTTCTTTTTGATGAATGCCGACGATGCGACCATCACGGTCGAAGATGATACATCGCGTGCTGGTAGTGCCTTGGTCCACGGATCCGATATACCGCGTCATCTCCCCTCCTTCCTCCGGCTCAAGGTACGCGTCGGCGCTTGACCCGGTGGGCTTTTTTGTTTACGGTGACATGACGGCCTCATCCACGACCTCAACCTGCCAGGGGGGTGCCCCATCGGATGCTTTACAAAACCATGATATCATCAGTCTTGTGGATTTTTTCTCTATATCTCGTTTACTGCGTCATGCTGTTCCTTTTCCAGCGCCAGATCATATTTCCGGCAGGAATGGCAGGTCCGGCACCCGGCCCCGCGGCCGTTCCCGGCCTCGACATCGTCTGGTTCGACCTCGACGGCAACCGGGTCGAGGCATGGTACCTGCCCCCGGCGGACGACCCGAAACAGAAGCGCCGACCCGTCGTGATCTTCGCCCACGGCAATGCGGAGCTGATCGATGGGTGTCTGGAGGAGTTCAGTGCCTTCACACAATTGGGACTGGGACTTTTGCTGGTGGAATACCCGGGATATGGACGGTCCCGCGGCAGGCCCTCCCAGGCCGGCATCGATGCGGTTTACACGGCGGCCTACGATTGGCTCGCAGCGCGGCCCGACGTCGATCCCCACCGAATCGTCCTCGCCGGTCGTTCCCTGGGAAGCGGTGTCGCCTGTCAATTGGCGGCAAAGCGGTCGTCGGCCGCCATGATCCTCATATCCAGCTTCACCAGCGTCCGCTCTTTTGCCGGAAGATATGGCGTGCCGGCATTCCTGGTCCGGGATCCTTTTGACAATCTGGCGGCAATCCGTACCTACCCCAAACCGCTGCTCGTCTTCCACGGCCTCCGGGATGACGTCATCCCCTTTGTCCACGGCCTGGATATCGCCGCTGCAGCTCCCCTGGGACGGATCATCCGATGGGAATGCGCCCACAACGACTGCCCCCCGGACCGTCGGGCCTTTTTCAAAGATATAGCCGTCTTTCTTCGAGATGCGGGCGTTCTCACGACATCCCGGGGACGGACGATACGTCAGGGATTCTTGAGGGAACCCTGACCTGTCGCCTCCAGAACACTCTGCCAGAGACGGCCGTTGGGATCGATCTGCTTCCGTCGCCCGGCGGAGGCCGACATGGGGATATGGACGAAATGGTTGTTCCAGTGGCCGATCAGGAGCCGGGTTTTGCCGGCCATGGCCGCATGCACCGCGTTCCGCCCCAGGAAGCTGCAGAAGACATGATCGTTGGCGTTGGCCGGCAGGCTCCGAATGATGTAGCTGGGATCGATGTACTTCAGGGAAACGGATATCTTGAGTTCGTCGAAATATCTGACAATCCGCTCCTTCAAAAACATACCGATATCCTGAAGCTTGGTATTCCCCGAAGGGTCTTTCCGGTCGGAAGCGTCGAAGAATTTCTGCCCGGCACCCTCAGCCACGACGATAACCGCATGGCTCCTGTCGAAGAGTCGCCGTTCAAGGGCTGCCAGCAGCCCCTCAGAGCCGTCCAGATCGAAGTCGACCTCGGGGACCAGGACAAAATTGACATCCTGCTGGGCCAGGGCGGCCGTGGCCGCGATAAAGCCCGAGTGGCGGCCCATCAGCTTGATCAATCCAATACCGTTGGGATAACCGCGGGCCTCGTTATGAGCGGCTCTGATCGATTGGGTGGCCAGACCGACGGCGGTGTCGAACCCGAAGGAGCGGGAGACCATATGGATGTCGTTGTCGATGGTTTTGGGAATCCCCACCACGCTGATCTTGAGTCTCCGTCGGGTGATGACGTCACTGATCTTCGTTGCCGCCATCAACGTCCCGTCCCCCCCCACCATGAACAGAATGCCGACGTTCATCCGCTCGAGGCAGTCGACAATGGCCTCCACATCCTGGGGTCCCCGGGAAGAGCCCAGAAAAGATCCGCCGTTGCCGATGATGTCGCCGACCATGTCCGGGGTGAGTTCCAGGATGTCATGGCCGTATTCGGAAATAAAGCCCTGAAGCCCATAGCGGATGCCGTAGATATTGCGGACCCCGTATCCATAATACAGTTCCAGGACCACCGACCGGATGATGCCGTTCAATCCCGGACAGAGCCCCCCGCAGGTCACCAAGGCGCAACGCAGTTTGCTGGGGTCGAAATAGATTTTCCGACGGGGACCCGCCATCTCGAACGCGGATACCGTCTTGCCGGCCGAGACCGTCTCGACAAGGCGTCCGGCATCGACCTCGATGACCACCCGGTCCTCATCGCTCACAAAAAGGCGACTACCGTCCAGCTTGCGTGACTCGAGGGGTGTGAGAAGTTTTGGCTCTCCCAGGATCGGCACAACGGCGTCCACCGTATCGAAATCGCTCATCTTAAGTCCTGTTCTTTTGGAAAAACAAATTTGTGATCCATGGGGGGATCAGTTTCCGTTGAACTTGAAACTGCCCTTGCCCAGGATATCATGGAGGTGCACCACGCCCAGAACGACGCCGTTGATGTCGGTGACCGGAAGCACGGTAATCTCAAAGGACTCCATAATATTGAGGGCGTCATAGGCCGGTGACGTCTGACGTACGGTCTTTGGTTTGGGCGTCATGACATCCCGGGCCGACAGGTCGAAAACAGCCTCACCTCTCGCCAAAAGACGCCGGATATCCCCGTCGGTGATGATGCCCGAAAGGGTCAGATCCGGTTTGGTCACCAGGGCGACGCCGATGCCGGCCCGATCGATAACGGCAATGACATCCCCCATTCCCTCGTTTTCAAGGACGGTAGGGAGCGATCGGGTCATCATGAAATCCGATACCCGCATGGAAAGCCGCTGTCCCAGTGCTCCCCCGGGATGAAATCGCTTGAAATCCGAAGATTCGAAGTGTTTCTCGCTGATGAGCACCACCGCCAGGGCATCCCCCATGGCCAAAAGTGCCGTCGTACTGGTTGTCGGGGCCAGGCCCATGGGACAGGCCTCCTTCTCCACCCCGACGTCGATCACCACGTCGCTGTGTCTGGCCAGGGTCGAATGGCGGTTTCCGGTGAATGCGACGATCTTGCAGCCGATGGAGCGAATACTGGGGATGAGAATGTTGAGCTCATCGGTCTCGCCGCTGTTGGACAGTGCGAGAAGGATATCATCCGGACAGACCATTCCCAGATCGCCGTGCATGGCCTCCACCGGATGAAGAAACATGGCCCGTGTTCCCGTACTGTTAAAGGTGGCCACAAACTTGCGGCCGATAATGCCCGACTTGCCGATTCCCGCTACGATCAGCCGCCCGGTGGATCCGCAGACCAGATCCACCAGGCGAACAAAGCTATCGTCAATACGGTCGACCAGGTTCAGGATGCCGTCGGCCTCCATCCGGAGGACGTTTTTTGCCTGTTCAAGAATATTCATATCACTTCACTCCCCATGCCTTCCCAGGTCGGAAGCAGTTTCCACGACTACCATTCGTCCTGCAACGACTCCTCCCGGTGAAACGAGGCCACAAGCGCCTCGACGGCAGCCGCCAACTGGGGCCGAATCGCCTCCATGTCGTCCTTCCGTATATTTTCGAACCCGTGAAAGCCCACCAGGGCCATATCCGAGAAGGTGGTTCGAATCCTGTGGTCCCTGGTTTCGACCATGACCGTGAATCGAAAATCGAAACGTTCCGTTTGTCCCCATCGGGACGGTCTTGAATAAGGAAAGGAGGTTTTTCCAATGATGGTTCCCTGGTCCCGATTCGCGTATTGAATGACATCCAGGTCCGAAGAAAAGCCGGCGGCAAGCCAAAGCTTCGCCCCTTCAAACAGCGCCTGTTTTGGATACCCTGGAATTTCGGAAACCTGACGAATAAAAAGGTCCTCGGAAGCGGCAGGCTCCGCAGGCGGTGCGCTCTTGCAACCGGTTATCGTCCAGAACGACAGGAGGATCACCCCCAAAATCACCCGAAATCCGACTTTCCGACAATCCGAGTCACTGGCTCCCCCGTGATCCGCTTTCCAAACCGATTTCGCGGAATACCCCGACATTCGGTAGCCCTTCAAAATGATTCCCAATGAACGAATTCATTCCGCTCTTTGCGTTTGGGCATACTCGGGCGTTTGGCGGGATACCCCATGGGAATCAGCACCACCAGGTCGTGGGTCTCTGGAACATTCAGAACGGCGGCGGCCCGGTCGTGATCCATCAGCCCCACCACAACGGTGCCGAGCCCTTTCCCGTGAGCGGCGAGGCAAAGGGTTTGGGTTGCGATCCCGAGGTCGAACAGGTACCAGTCACCAAACTTGGTGGATGCCTTACCGTCGTAGTATCCGGACACCCCTTTCCGGCCGCAGACAGCCAGCACCACGGGTGCGGCGCCGACGGCTTTCACGGCGGGGTTCTTCGGAGCGACGGCCTCTTGAAGCCGACCCTTGACGGCGTCGTCTCTGACCACGACGATATCCCAACACTGGCAGTTTGTCCAGGAAGGTGCATACCGCACGGCTTCCAGTATATCGTTCAGGGCTTCATCCGGCACCGGTCGATCTTCGTATTTTCGAATGCTTCTCCGTGAAACCACGGCATCCATCAAGTCCGTCATCGCCGACTCCTTCTTTTCGCTTCAGGGCGCAACAGCTGAAACCGGCGCCCCATCGTTTCCAAGATGATGTCATTTATGCACAATATAATTGGATTACGCAACGCTCGACTTCCATAACGTTGACCGGAAAGATACGGCCTATGAAAGTCGAAAATTGAATTTCATATATTATGCCATGAGAAAGAACTCAATAGCAACGGGGAAAATCGAGGCCGCAATTCTTCCCGGCAAGGGGTGGATTCACCAGAGCATCACCCCTCGACCAGATGCTTGAGGGCGGGATAGATTTCCGGGTATGCGAACCGGAAACCGGCGTCCAGCAGTTTCACGGGAAGGACCCTTTGGCTGGAAAGGAGAACCCCGCCGAATTCGCCCATGACGGTCTTCAGCACGCATCCCGGAACCGGTATGAGCGCAGGCCGCCGAACCGCCCGGCCGAGAGCTTTGACGAAGGTTCGGTTTTGAACCGGGTTCGGAGCCGTCATGTTGACAGGTCCCGTAATCCCTTTTTCGTTCAGGACAAACAGGATGGCCGAAATGAGATCGTCTTCGTGGATCCAGGGGAACCAGTGGCGCCCGTCTCCCAGTGGTCCCCCCAGTCCGAGCCGGAAAGGAAGGCGCATCTGTTTCAGTGCGCCGCCGTTCCTTCCCAAAATGATGCCAAACCGGGAAATGACGACCCGAACCCCTTTGTCGGCTGCTGCCAGGGCCTCATGCTCCCAGTCCTTCGAGACATCCGCAAGAAACCCTTCCCCCCGGGGCGAGGCCTCAGTGAGAATGCCATCCCCGCCGTCACCGTAATATCCCACCGCCGAGGTGCTGACCAGAACCTTATCCCGACCGGGGTCCGCTTGGAAAGCCGCCACGATATTGTGGGTTGTGGCCACGCGACTGTGATATATGGCCTTTTTGACGGCATCGGTCCAGTACTTGAAAATCGATCGCCCCGTCAGGTTGACCACTGCATCGGCATCCCGAAGCCCCTCCTGCCATGCCCCTTCCCGGGTGGTATCGGCGGAAACATACTGAAAATTTTCATGCCGGACACCATCGAACTTCGCCCGGGTGCCAACGGCGACCACCGTGTGCCCTTCATTCAGGAGCCGTTCCGACAGTTGCGTCCCTACAAAACCCGTACCACCGGTTATCCATATTCTCATGTTTCACCTCCGGAAAAACGGATGCGGTCAATCCTGCGGCCTGAAAAGTGTTTCGAGGTTTTACCTCATGCGATATTGAATCGTTCCGATTCAATGTAGGGAATATCCTCGACATCCAGAGCATGAATGATGTCCCGGTAAAGCCGGGCCTTCATTTCCCGGACGATCTCCCGTCGCTTGCCGATTCCCTGGGAAAAGGCCATCGCTTCCTCCAGGAGCGTCTCCATGGGACAGGCTTTTCTGATGATGTGATGCCGTTCGCATTCCTCGGCCGTCAGACGAACGCCCGTATGATGCATCTCCTCCAATTTATACATGGGAATGGCTTTTTTCAACAATGCCAACATCCCCGGTAAAAACGGAATGCCCAGGTCGACCTCCGGGAAACAGAAAAAGCCTCTATCCGATCGCATGAACCGAAAGTCGAAGGCGCAGGACCATATGGCACCCCCGGCAAAGGAATGGCCGGTAATGGCCGCCACGGTAATCATGGGGTAGGTCAGGGTTCGTTTGAGAAGCCGGTTCAGGAGATAAAAGAAATCCTTGGCCGTCCCCATGTCCTGCCCCTGAATGACGGGTGTAAGCCATGCCAGATCGATTCCATTGCAGAAGATTTTCTCGTGGGAGGATCGAACCACCAGTGTGGCCGCTTCGGTTTCGTTTTCGATCCGGTCTAAAACGGTCAGGACCGCATTCAAAAAATCCGGGTTGAAACGATTCTCGCCGTCACCCAGCGTCACCAACGCCGTCGAATCGTTGAGAACATAGTCCACCTTCGCCATAATGCCCACCTCCCCAGCATGATATACAGACCGGACACAATTGTCGGACCGTATCATAATCAGATGATCGCCTTTCCCATCCCGAAAGCCTGATCCGAGAGCCATAACCGCCGGGCGCACAAAAAAAGGGCGACCGATCACGACCGCCCTTTTTAAAATCATCGAATGGGGGAGCTTACGAACAGCAGTTGCTGGTAGTCCCGCATCCTGAACATCCCCCGCCGCCGGTGTTGAAATCGACACCGCAGGAGAGTCTGAAACCGATATCAACGAAATCCACCTTGATGGGCTTGACTTTTTCCATGAAATCCTCATTGACGAGGTAGGTAAATCCATCAATTTCTTTAGTCATATCGCCGTCTCTTGGCTCATCCAGAGCCATCGCCAAAGACGGGCCGCCTCAGCCGCCCTCGTTCAGAAAAATCCGAATGGGTTCGATCTTTCTGCCCTTGAAATATTCCTTCAGTTGCGTCGTCGCCGACGATGTTACCTCAAGCATGCTTTTTTCCTCCTTGGATTTGGATTCATGAGAAGACTTCTCATGAATTTGAAATTTCAATTAAATTATTCACAAGAATTGAGTTTGTCAATTAAAAACGCAACCATTCCCGCAGCAGGATGATGACGGCCAAAACCGACGCCAGCGCCATCACCGCGAGCAACTGGTCGGGTGTGAAACGCCGCACCCGTTAAAGATCGCTGTCCAGCCCGAATGCCGTGTGAAGGGCCCGAACCGCCAGTTCGGCGTATTTTTCCATTATCACGCAGGAGATATGGATCTCGGATGTACTGATCATGCGGATGTTGATATTCTCGGCAGCCAACGTCGAAAACATCTTTGCCGCTACCCCCGAATGGCTCTTCATCCCGATGCCCACCACCGAAACCTTGGCGATGCTCTCGTCCCCGTAGACACCCTCGGCGCCGATGGCCTCGACTACACGCTGTTCGATTTCCATAGCGGCCTTGTATTCCGTACGGGGCACGGTAAACGCGATGTCATTGGTGCCGTTCTTGGGAGAGGATTGGATGATCATGTCCACAACGATGCCGGCCTCGGCAATGGGGGCCAGCACTTTGGCGGCCATTCCGGGCTGATCCGGCACCCCTTTTACCATGATCCTGGCATCGTTTTTGCTGCAGGTGATTCCGGACACTAAAAGGCGCTCCATGTCGGCTTCCTCACTCCAAACCATCGTACCCTCCTCTTGCGAAAATGATGAACGAACATGTATGGGGACATTGTATTTCTTAGCAAATTCCACAGAGCGAATCTGAAGGACCTTTGCCCCGAGGCTGGCCATCTCGAGCATTTCATCATAGGCGATGCTCTTGATTTTCCGAGCCTTGCTGCAGATGTTCGGATCCGTCGTATATACCCCATCCACATCCGTGTAGATCTCGCAGACATCCGCCTTGATAGCGGCGGCTATAGCCACCGCGGATGTATCGCTGCCGCCCCGACCCAGAGTCGTGATGTTTCCCTCGCAATCGTGCCCCTGAAAACCGGCGATGACGACGATATTTCGCTGTCGAAGCAACACCTCGATGCGATCGGCATGGATATCCAGAATCCTGGCATTACCGAAGGCGCAGTCCGTCCGGACCTCGGCCTGAAACCCCATCAGGGATCGGGCCGGATATTTCATGGAAATCAATGTCATGGCGAGGAGAGCTGCGGTTGTCTGTTCGCCGGTGGCGAGGAGCACGTCCATTTCTCGTTTTTCCGGCCGCTCGCAAATCGTCGAGGCCATGGAGATGAGCTGATCCGTCACGCCCGCCATGGCAGAAAGGATGACAACCACATCGTGGCCCGCGTCATAGGTTTTGGCGACCCGCTTTGCGACGTTTCGAATGCGCTCGGTGTCCGCAACCGATGTCCCCCCGAATTTCTGTACAATTACCCCCATTATTTCTCCTTCAAAATATTTTTCAGATCTCTTAACAAGTTGACCGTTTCAGACCCGTAGGCCATCAGCCGGATCCTACGCCGATCAGGGTCGGCGGAATCCAGGTAAAGGTGAACGTCGAGGTGCTCCGAAAGAGCTTCATTATGGAGCCGCTCCGCCCACTCGACTGCCGCGACGCCTTCTCCGTAAAGGGCTTCTTCGAGACCGATCTCCTCGAAATCCACCGTGCTGTCCAGACGATAGAGATCGATGTGATAGAAGGGGTGCCGTCCCGAATATTCATTGATCAGCGTATAGGTGGGGCTGGTGACGACCTCGTCCTCGGGTACGCCTATCCCGCGAGCCAATCCCTGAACCAGGGCCGTTTTCCCACTGCCCAGATCGCCGAAGAGGGCGATGACGGTGCCGGGGCGGACCCTCAAACCGATCTCTCGGCCCAGGGTTTGGGTTTCTTCGGGAGAGTGGGATATCAGGATGACCTCAAACCGACTCATTCGTTCCCCGCTTTCCGGAGCAGGGATGCCAGAACCGCGCTTTTCTCTGCCATGCGGCGCTCCTCCGCTTCGCTCCGCTCATGGTCGTATCCCACCAAGTGGAGAATCCCATGGATCAGGAGTTCGTCAAACCGCTCCATCACATGGATACCCATCTCCGCAGCCTCCCGGTTGGCGGTATCCAGGGAGATGACGACATCCCCGAGCAGATAGGGCGCCACGTGAGCGAATTCCCCCTCCTGCATGGCGAAAGCAATGACGTTGGTGGGACCTTCCCGGTTGAGGTAGTCGCGGTGGTATTCGGCCATCTGGATATCGTCAACGATCAGAATCGAAAGTTCGGCATTCTCACAGCCCAAGGCGTTTAAGATGGTCTGCGCCGTCTTCCTTAGGTTTTCCCGGGAAACGTTGAACCGACTTTGGTTGTTGGTGATCAGTACGCTCATGGTTTTCCTTATCGTCTTTTGCAGCGCTTTTTTCGGGATATTCGATGCGATGATGATGAATCCCGTTGAGAATCTTGTTGAAGCTTTTGGCAATGCTGTGAAGATCCTTCAGTGTCAGTTCACAGTAATCCAACTGACCGTCTGAAAAAATCTTGTTGATGAGACTCTGGACAAGACCTTGGATTCGCGATGGATTAGGATTCTCCAGGGTTCTGGAGGCCGCTTCAACCACATCGGCCAGCATCACCAGGCCAATCTCCCGCGTTTCGGGCTTGGGCCCCGGGTATCGGAAATTTTCCATCTTGACCGCTTGTTCGCCCCGCAACTTGACGGCCTTGTCATAGAAAAAGCGGATCAGGCTGGTGCCGTGATGCTGCTGGATGGCAGTCATGATTTCCCGTCCCAGTTTGTGTTTTTTAGCCAGTTCGACCCCTTCCTTGACATGAGAGATCAGGATCAGGCTCGACATGGACGGTGCGAGCTTATCGTGCCGATTTTCACAGCGCATTTGATTTTCTATGAAATATAATGGCTTGTTAATTTTGCCGATATCATGATAATAACCGCAGACCTTGGCCAGAATCGGATTGGCGCCGATTTCCGCCGCCGCCGCCTCGACCATGGAACCCACGACCACCGAGTGGTGATAGGTTCCCGGGGCTTCCATCATCAAGCGCCGGAGGATGGGTTGCTCCAGATTCGCCAATTCCATCAGCGTGATATCCGTCGTGTAACCGAAGGCCATCTCCAGCATGGGGACAATACCGGCGGTGATAATGCCCGCCGCTATACCGGAGAGAAGGGCCAGAACCCAATCCCACAGAATATCAAAACCGGGCACGCCCCGAATGTAAACGGCCGCTCCGGTGACAAGAAGCACGTTCAGAAATCCCAGCCGGATACCCGCCTTGATGAACACCTTTCGCTCCCGGCAGTTCTGCATCCAGTAGGCGCCCATGACGCCGCTCAGAAAGAAATAGAGAAACACCTCGAACCGCCCTTGGAACATAACCGCAGCACAGGCCGACAGCACCGCGGCAAAGGAGATGGCCGTCCCGAACCGCAAAAAGAGGCAAACCGTCATGGCGCCCGCCGCCATGGGGATCCCGGCGAAAAGAGTGTCGTCGGAAATCAGGATCGGGGTGTTCCGGGTCACGGCTTTGAACAGAATCTCGGAGACATTGGGCAATAAAAAGAAAATGATCAGCATCACCGACAGAAACAAGATCGCCTTGTTACTGGACAACATCCCGTTTCCAGGATGCCGGGTCTGGATGAAATAGACAATGATCAGCATGGACAGGATCAGAATCAGCCCGCCGAGGCTGCGGACATATCCCTTCTCGAGACGACTCTGCTGCCGTAGGTTTTTCAGCTTCAGCAGTTGCATCTCGGTCACCCGCTCTCCTTCGCGCAGCAACATCTCCCCGGCCTTGATCTTGTAAAAAATCGGTTTCACGGCCGCCGCCGCCGCCGCTTTCCGATCTTCAGTTTCCCGTCGGTTCAGAGTGATATTAGGCTGAATCAGCCGTTGGGTGAAATCGACGACAAGATTGGCGGAGGTGTAGTTGAGACTCTCCATCAACGGTTTGCCCACGATTCTGACCATGGCCTTGGCCTGGTCCAGTCCATAGAATTGCTCCAGATTGTGGATGGTCTTTTCCTCATGCGAGTCGACAACCCGCAGGCGGATGCCCCGCTCGGCATCCTTGAGAAGCAACTCCTTGTTCGAAACCACCCCTTTTGCGAGAATCCGTTCAAGAATCCCCAGGATCAACGTCGGTATTTCCAAAGAGAACGCCTCTTTTTCGAGAATGGTGAACGCTCCGGCACTGACACTGATACCGAGTTTTTTTTCGAAAGCATCCCTCCGGGCCCGAACCCGGCGATGATCACCTGCTGTCGATGCCCCATCGATGTCGACACCGCTTGCATCTTCATCGGACACGTCGGTCGCATCGGCATCCGCCCCGGAGGTATGCATCATGGAGAAGGCACCTGTCACATTGTCCCGAAGGGTGTCGATCAGTATGGTGTTATGATCATATACCGTCAGTACGGACTCCTCGGCCTGCCGTCGTTTCTTTTCCGTACCGGACAGGTCCTCGATGAGAAAATCACGCGGGGCCTTGATATCCCGTTCGGCCACGTCTCCCAGGGCATAGTCATGTCTTCGGATGATGGTGTTGGGGTAGAGAACCAGGGTGAAAACCGTTGTCACCAAAACCAAAAGGAGCCATTTGACAGGTCCGGTGTTCTCCAATATCGATAACAACCGAATCTTGCCTTTTTCGATATTCATTTTTCCTTCCGTTTCATCTCGTCCAGCTTTTCATAGGCATCGATGACGTCCTGCACCAGGCGGTGCCGCACCACGTCGGCCTTGGAAAAAAATACAAACTGGATGCCCTTGATGTCCTGGAGAATATCCCGGGCCTCAATCAGTCCCGATGTCCGGTTAGGCGGCAGATCTACCTGGGTGACGTCTCCGGTTATCACCGCTTTCGAACTGAATCCGATGCGGGTCAGAAACATTTTCATTTGCTCGGAGGTCGTGTTTTGAGCCTCGTCGAGAATAATAAAGGAATCGTTGAGAGTTCGGCCGCGCATGAAGGCGATAGGGGCCACCTCGATGACGCCTTGTTCCATCAGTTTGGAGGCCTTTTCAAATCGCATCATATCATGAAGGGCATCATAAAGCGGGCGGAGGTAAGGGTCCACCTTGTCTGTAAGATCTCCCGGAAGAAACCCTAAAGTCTCCCCGGCCTCGACGGCGGGGCGGGTGAGAATGATCCGGTTGACGGTACCTTTTGACAGGGCCGCCACCGCCATGGCCATGGCGAGATAGGTTTTTCCGGTACCGGCGGGTCCGATGCCGAAAACAATGTCGAACTGTCGCATAGCATCGATATAAGCTTTCTGAGACGGACTCTTCGGCGTGATGGAACGCTTCTTGGAAGTGACATAGACCGTATCCATGAAGATATCCTTCAGGCGGGTCCGGTCGTCACGACTCAGCAGACTGACGGCGTAATCGATATCGTTGGCATAAACGGGGTATCCGTTTTTCAGAAGATCGTAGAGTTGCTGGAGGATGTTCCGGGCGAGATCCGTCGATATTGGATCCCCCTCGATGAAAACCGTGTTCCCCCTGGCATGAATACGGCAGTCCGTTCCGGCCGCGACCCTCAGAAGATTTCGGTTGTGCTCCCCGAAAAGTTGACGGGACGTCTCAATATCCGAAAAGGTTATCTTATCAATATGACCTTCAGGCGAGACATCCTCGGCATGATTTTTCGTTATATCCTGCATAATTGTTATCCGACGATTCTCACGGTTCTACCGCGGCGCCCAATGCGACCGTATCGGATCGAACCGAGAAGTGATGTTTTCAGACCGGATGATAGACTTTCCGACCGTTTTCAGGCAGGGCGGTGCGTGGGGTGTTGGTTCCATCATACGCAGGCAAGTGATATTACCGTCCAAAATCATGATCCGGCGTTAAAAAAAGTTTCTATCACAATTGTCTCAGGCAATGCAAACGGCATTTTAATACCGCCCCAAGTCGTTCGTTATTTTGATCCAAAATCTTGTTATCATATAGGAAACTTGTCAAATTATAACGCTATCTTTTCACGACGGCCGTTTTCAGATGCCGCCCTGGGGCTTCCCTCCCATCCGGGACTTAACATAACATCTTGATTTTTATATAAAGTAAAAGCTTTTGTTGTCGGTTGACTTGCCATCCGCCTTCTGATATGGGACCATGGAACTTACAACCCATGAAAGGAATCGCTACGTCATGACTGAAAGAACTTTATCCATCATCAAGCCCGACGGAGTGGCCAGGGGACTGATCGGAGAGGTCGTCAAGCGCTTTGAATCGGCGGGCATCCGCATCGTCGCCATGAAGATGGTTCATATGACCCGGACGCAGGCCGAAGGATTTTACGCTGTTCACCGGGAACGCCCGTTTTTCGACAGCCTCACGACGTTTATGAGTTCGGGGCCGGCCGTGGTCATGGTCCTCGAGGGCGACAACGTCATTGCCAGAAACCGCGAACTGATGGGCGCCACCAACTTCAAGGATGCCGCGGAAGGGACCATCCGAAGGGATTTTGCCACGGACATCGAGAAAAACGTGGTTCACGGATCCGACGCCCCCGAAACAGCCGCTTTCGAGATCGCTTATTTTTTCAACCAATTCGAAATCGTCGGCGGATGACCGAAACCGTCAAGCTGAAAAACATCACCATCGTCCTGAACCAGCCCCGGTATCCCGAAAATATCGGGGCTGCGGTCCGGGCTATGAGAAACATGGGCATCGACAGGCTTATCGTCGTTGACCCCCGGGATTACGATCTCGAAAAAATTCGGAAAATGGCCACCCACGGCTGTCTGGATACAGTAGCGGCCATCCAGCGCCAAACCGATCTGAAGGCGGCTCTCGAATCGTTTCATTACGTTATCGGCACCACCGCACGCCTGGGAGGGCAACGTCGCACCGGAAAACCCGACGCCACGGCCAAGAAAATCGTCTCAATTTCCCAGGAGAACCAGGTGGCCGTCGTCTTCGGGCGAGAGGACCGAGGGTTGTCCAACGAGGAGCTTCGGCTGTGCCACGAACTCGTTCATATCCCCACTGCCGAGTTTTCTTCCCTGAATCTGGCCCAGGCGGTCATGATCATGTGTTACGAGCTTTTCAACGCCTGTGTCCCGTCAAAACCGGCCTTCACCCCGCGCATGGCCCAGCGGCGCGAGTTGGACGCCATGCTCGACCAGCTCAGGGATATCCTCATCCGGATCAGCTACATCAACCCCGAAAACCCGGACTACTGGATGCACCATCTGCGCCAGTTCTTTACGCGTATCCAGGCGCGGGCCCGGGAGGTCAGCATCATTCGGGGTCTGATCCGACAGGTTGATTGGTATGCCGAAAAGCGCTACCGGGACGGCCGCCGTGACGAACGGAACCGGATTATGGGTAAAGGAGCAGCGGAATGCGACTGATACGCTTTGGCGATGCCGGAATGGAAAGACCCGGTCTTCTGAAGGCCGGAAGGATCGTCGACCTGCGTAAACACTTCCCGGATATCCCCGACATCGGGGAAGATTTTTTTGTCGGGGATTGGCTCAAGAAGGCAGCAGCCCTCTCGGCGCCCGGCGAGACGATGGCGGTCCGACTCGGCCCACCGGTTCATCGTCCGTCAAAGATCATCTGTCTGGGCAAAAATTACCTTGAACACGCCCGGGAAGGCGGATTCGAGCCCCCTACCGCACCACTCCTGTTCGCCAAGGCCCCGAGCAGCCTTACCGGACCGGCCGACGTCATCCTTCTGCCGGCCTCCAGCGGTCAGATTGACTGGGAGGTAGAATTGGCCGTCATCATCGGGAAGACCGGAAAACGGATCGATCGGCGTCGCGCCTTCGAGCATATCGCGGGGTTCGCCGTGATGAACGACATTTCAGGACGGGAGGCACAATTCGGAGACGGGCAGTGGTTCCGCGGGAAATCCTTCGATACCTTCGCCCCCCTGGGCCCGGCTGTCGTGACGCCCGACGAGCTTTCGGACGTCAACGATCTTCGACTCGAAACATGGGTAAACGGTCGCGTTATGCAGACCGGAACCACCCGGGACATGATCTTCGATATTCCTTCAATCATCGATTACGTCAGCCGGGACATCACCCTCATTCCCGGAGACATCGTCTCGACGGGCACCCCTTCCGGTGTCGGCATTTTCAGAGATCCGCCGATAACCCTTGCGGACGGCGACATCGTGGAATGCCGCATCGAGGGTATCGGCACCATCAGGAATCGCGTGACGGCCCAATAGGCAACATCGCTTCCAGGTCCGCGGGATCATAACCCTCAAATCGAACGGCCCAGGAACAGAAGATCGCCGTCTTTTCAGCCCCGAATCGGGCCAAGTCCCCAAGAATCGTCGTCATCGGCTTTTCAGCGGCGTTCCCTTTGCTGTAAAATTTGTCGGCATAGGCGATGATCTGTTCTTCAAGGGTAATAGGGCGCATATCCCTTCGGGGAAGGGGAAGGAACTGCCGGATAATGTCGTCAACAGTGATGCCCACCCCGACATGACGCTCGCATACCCCGGCATGGCGGAAGAGCCCCTTGTGTTCAAGGAGCTCCCGCCCAAAAACCCCATGACAGACATAGGGGTGGATCCCCCGACAACCGATTCCGGGAGCCCAGGTCATGAAAATGCCGATATCGTGGAGCAGGGCCGCTGCTTCGATGAAGGCCGTGTCGGGACGCTGGTCGGTCAGGCCTCGGGCCACGGTCACGGCCTTGGCGGCGACCTGTTCACCGTGGCGGACCAGGGTCCGGTAGAGCCCCGATCCCGGCCTGTAAAACTCGGAGATCACATCATAAGGATTCATGGTTCCCGGGAGACTTGCTTCAGTCGGTTCACCCCGCCGAAATTTACGGCGAGGTGCACCTCCCTCAGGATTTACGGGCCAGGAGGACGCCTTCGATGAACTCGTCGATATCCCCATCGAGGACGCTGTTCACGTTACCGACATCCAGTCCGATTCGGTGATCCTTCACCATCTGGTAGGGATGGAGTACATAGGAACGAATCTGGTTGCCCCATGCGATGTCGTCCTTTCCGGCGGTCATCTCCTGGATTTTTTCATCCTGTTTCCGTTTTTCGAATTCATAGAGGCGGGAGCGCAGGACCTTCATGGCCAGATCCTTATTGCGATGCTGGGATTTTTCCTGCTGACACTGCACCACGATCCCCGTAGGCAGGTGTGTCAGCCTGACGGCGCTGCTGGTCTTGTTGACATGCTGTCCTCCGGCGCCGCTCGCCCGGTAGACATCCACCCGGAGATCCTTCTCATCGATATCGACGACAATCTCATTGTCCAGTTCCGGAAAAACAAATACCGAGGCAAACGAGGTATGTCGCTTTCCCCCGGCATTGAAAGGTGAAATCCTCACCAATCGATGGATCCCCTTTTCGGACCTGAGATACCCATAAGCATAGCGCCCCTCGGCCGTAAACGTGACACTTTTGATGCCGGCTTCGTCCCCGGGTTGCAGATCGATGATTTCACTCTTGTAGCCTTTCCGCTCCACCCACCTGGCGTACATTCGAAACAGCATCTCCGCCCAATCCTGAGCTTCGGTTCCGCCGGCGCCGGCATTGATGGAAACGATGGCGCTGTTCTCATCGTTCTCACCGTCAAGCATGAGGTCCAGGGAAAATCTTTTGATCCGATTTTCAAGGGCGAGGATGTCCCGCGCCGCTTCGGCCTCGACCCCCGCATCGTTTTCTTCCAGAGCCATGTCCAGGAGCAACTCCCCGTCCTCCAGATCCTGAACGAGCTTTCTGTATTCATCGACCTTGTGGGCGATGGAGGTGCGTTCCTTCAAAATCAGCTTGCTTTCCTCGGGATGCTCCCAAAACCCTTGAGCCGCGCTGATCTTTTCAATTTCCGCGAGGCGTCTCTCCTTTCCCGCCAGGTCAAAGATACCCTCTTAACTGTCCGAGTTTGGCGTGCATATCCCTGATCGTCTGTTTCATTTCAACGTTCATGTTTTTTCCTCCTGAAAATTTCCCTCATTATCGTTATTAAGGTAATCCCGAGACAGGTCGCCGCAAACCAGTCTCCCGTTCGGGTGTAAACAGTTTTTTCGGACAGTACCGGCAGATTCTGCGCCAGAACGGCATCGACAAAGAGCGGCGTCATACCGCCGATCCGCCCCGTAGGATCCACGAATCCGCTGATGCCGGTGTTGGCCGATCGAATCAGCGCCCGTCGGTTTTCCACCGCCCGGAAAACCGCCATGGAGAAATGCTGATAGGGTGCGCTGCTGCGGCCGTACCATGCATCATTGGTGACGTTGACCAGAATCCCCGCATCGTTTTTTGCGGCGGCTCGAGCCAGGTCCGAAAAAATGATTTCGTAACAGATCAGGATTCCGATCCTGATGTCGGATCGATCCGCCGCCGGAAACAGTCTTCCGGCGCCCTCCACAACAAGCGTTTTTCCCATTTCTCCGGTCTTGAAATCACCCACATGAGCCACCAGTTTTCGGACAAACGGCAACCATTGCCTAAGCGGCACATATTCCCCAAAGGGCACGAGATGCACCTTGTCGTATCGCCCCGTCGGCCGACCGTCGGGTGAAATGAGGTAGGCACTGTTGTAATAGGCGATATCACCGTTTATCTGTTCGAAGGCCGGACTGCCGATGACGTAATAAGCGCCGCTCTCCCGGACGCCCCGGACAACGCGTTCGGTCAGCTTCGGCTCGTTCAGAAAATAAAAGGGAACGGCGGTTTCGGGCCAGACCACGAGATCCGCCTTTGGAGTGATGCTTCGGGATAGGATCAGGTATTTCTCGACGGTCTGCTCCTGAAAGGCCGGATCCCATTTAATCATCTGGTCGATGTTGCCCTGAACAACGGCAGCCCGGAGTGTCGGTGCCGCGGCCACGGCCTGTCCTGTGGCCTGAAGGCGAAAAACGCCGTACCCCCACACCCCGACGACGGCTGTGAGAACAGCCGCGAGACCGCTCAGGACATGGCGCCCCCTTATCGGTCGTCCCTGCCATGGACGCCGGGTCAATGCGGCGAACGATAGAAAAAGAACGGCATTCCCCATCACCACCAGGAAAGAGACCCCATACACACCTGATATATCGGAAATCTGGATAAGATGCAAATGCCGATATTGGGAATACCCTAAAAGTTCCCATGGAAACCCGGACAGAAGAGAGGCACGGAGATATTCCAGCCCTGTCCAGAGCATCGGAGCCGCCGCCATGGCCGGGGCGACTCCCGGAATCCTCGCTAACGCCGCGGCGAAGACGCCGATATAGAGGGACAGATAGGCGGAAAGAAGGAACAGCGGCGGAACGGCGAGGTACCAGGGCAGCCCGCCGTAGGTCCGCATGGTGTGGACCAACCAGTAAATCAGGGTCAGGTAATGGACCATTCCCGTCACCATTCCTCGACGGAAAGCGGTCCGGACGGAGGCGCCCTTCAGTGCCGTCAGCAACGGCACCAACGCCGCCCATGCGATCCAGTCCAAATCGACATCGGGGTAGGCGGCAGTGAGCAACAATCCCGCCCCTGCGGCAAGAAGGTCGTCGGTCCGTTCGACGAAATATCGGTTCAGCGTTTCCATGGGTTCCCAAATATCCGCACGAGATTGTCGTGGATGTTCCCCTCTGTAAAATTTTGCGATGGGTTATCCAACACATGCCCGGGACTGTCAACCCCAATGCCGAAGGATCGCCACACGTCGGGTCTATCCCGCCTGAATTTTGTTAAAATTTTGATTGACAAGGCCGACGCTTTCCTCTAAATTAATTAGTAACAATTACTATTAAGAATCAAGTGCCTGTAATCATCAAAAATATCCCATATAATCATATAAGTGCGACAATCCCTCCATGGCGTTCAATGCTATGGATGACAGCATCCCGAAAAAGCGCATACACAGTGCCGGATTTTGCCTGACAAGTTTAAAAAGCGCGGTTCAGCCCCGCGTATCGGCTTTTCAACCAAACATAATCTTTCCACGAAGGGAGAAAACATGGCAGAGAAAAAAATTTCCAAAACCATCGAGGCACCCGTCAATCTGCGAGACCTCACCATTTGCGACGCTACGGTTCAGATGCTGGAGAAGGCCCGGCGTGACGGCGTCGAGACCGCCTTTGATCGGGCGATATCCATGAAGGCCTGCCCCATCGGTGCGGACTCCGCCTGTTGCAAGCACTGCTCCATGGGCCCCTGCCGCTTGAACGCCAAGGATCCCTACAGCAAGGTCGGCGTCTGCGGCGCGACCATCGACACCATCATGGCCCGAAACTTCGCCCGAATGGTTGCCTCCGGCGCTGCCGCCCACACTGACCACGGTATGGGTATGCTGGACGTATTCCGGGAGGTCGTCAACGGTCATATTACGGATTATCGCATCAAAGACGTCCAGAAGCTGGAGCAGGTAGCCCAGTCCATCGACATTGAGATCGAGGGTCGCACCCCCGAGGATATCGCCAAAGACCTCTACGCCGAGCTCGAAAGAACCTACACTCAGGTGGAGGGCGAGATTCCTTTTGCCAAACGCGTTCCGAAAAAAACCCTGGAGCTCTGGCGTAAACATGACATGGTCCCGAGGGGCGCCATGCGAGAAATCATGGAGCTGATGCATCGGACCCACATGGGCGTCGACCAGCACTATGAAAATATCAACAAACAATGCAGCCGGACGGCCTTGTCCGATGGTTGGGGCGGCTCCATGGTGGCCACCGAGATTTCCGACATCCTCTTCGGCACCCCCAAGCCGGTGGCGGTAGAGGTCAACATGGGCGTCCTCAAGGAGGACCATGTCAACGTCATCGTCCACGGTCACGAACCCAACATGTTCGAATCCATGCTCGTTTCCGTCAACGAGCCGACCCTGATCCAGGCGGCCAAGGATGCCGGCGCCAAGGGCATCAACCTGGTCGGCATGTGCTGTTCGGGCGCGGAAATGATGTCCCGCCACGGCGTTCCCCATGCCGGCAACTTCATGTCCACCGAGGCCATTCTGGTCACCGGCGCCGTCGACGCCATGGTCGTGGACGTGCAGTGTATCAAGCAGGGGCTGGCCAAGGTCGCCGAATGCTACGACACGCCGCTTTTCACCACCAACTACCGGTGTCACATAGAGGGTGCTACCCACATGCAGTTCCATGAGGACCGACCCAGCGAGTGCACCGACGAACTGGTCATCAAGGCCATCAGCCGTTTCAAGGGACGTACCCGGCCGATTGAGATCCCGAAAATGCGCAACATGGGCATCCACGGCTTCTCCCACGAATACATCAACTATATGCTGGGCGGCAGTTTCCGAGGCTCCTACACGCCGTTGAACGACAACATCATCAACGGCCGGATCCGCGGCGTCGCCGGTGTTGTCGGTTGCACAAACCCGCGGGTAAAGCACGACTGGGTCCATGTCGAAATGGTCAAGGAATTAATCCGAAACGACGTTCTCGTCGTTCAGACCGGGTGCTCCCAGATCTCTCTGGCCAAGGCCGGGCTGCTGACCCCCGAAGCTGCTCACCTTGCGGGTCCGGGTCTGAGCGAGGTCTGTGAAACCGTCGG
>NZ_JBFXGG010000010.1:0-57560 GCF_050178255.1 Desulfococcus sp.
GGCTTTTCGAGATGGCCGGGATCGACGTCAGGATCGTGAGCCCCTCCGAAACCGCCGACGCCTTGAAGCTGGCGGTCTCGGGACAGGTGGATCTGGCTGTTTCCTACCAGCCCCAGACCGTGATCGCAGCCGCCGAAGGTATGGATGTCATCGCCGTGGGGCGTCTCATCGAACATCCCCTTACGACGCTCCTTTTCCTCAAAGGAAAAGGCATCGAGGCCCCGCCTGACCTGTCCGGAAAACGCATCGGCTACACCGTTCCCGGGCTCATGGACGTGATGCTCCATGCCTTTGCATCCCTGAACGGGGTCCGGGATTACACGTCGGTGAACGTGGGGTTTGCCGTCCTGCAGTCCCTTGCGGCCGGCAGGGTCGATGCGGTCATGGGGCCTTTCAAGACCTACGAAACGGTGGAGATGGCCCACCGCGGCTATGATGTCGGCTATTTCGAGCTGGAAAAATACGGCATCCCCGACTATGATGAATTGATTTTCGTCTGCAGCCGGAATACATTGAACTTGAAGGAAAAAGCGGTGAAAGGATTCATCCGTGCGGTGGATGTGGCCATCGGTCAGGTCCGCACCGACCCGGAAAGGGCGTTTCAGGAGTATCTGAAAGCGGTACCCGAGGCGAACCCCGAGACCGAAGCCGACGCCTTCCGCCTCACCCTGCCCTATTTTGCCGCAAACCAGAACCATGATCCGCTGCGATGGCAGGCGTTTGCCGATTTCGCCCTGCAGTACAAGCTGATCGGGAAGCCGGTGAACGGCGCCTCGCTGCTCCGGAATTTCGATGAATAGCCGGCCGGTATGGCGGGACAGGCAATAGGGCCTTCCCCCGCAGGGACCGGACCGGCGTGAAAACAGCCGTCCTACAGGAATATCCGGGTCCGCGGACGCTCGTCAAAGCGTTCGGCGCGCGACCGGACCATCTTCTCCGACTTCGACATATCGGCGACAATGGCATCCTCGGGACATTCCTTCACGCAATTGAAGCAAAAGATGCATCGGTCGCTGAAGACGGGAAACGGCGAGAGTTCAACGGCCTCCGTGGGGCAAACCTCTACACAGAGGCCGCACTGGGTGCACCGGTCTTCGTGAACCGTCCGTTGGGGCATGTGTCCCCTGGCTTTTTCCAGGCTCGCCGCCGCCAGTTCCTCACGGAATTCAGCCGGTTGGTAATCGAGATCCCCAAGGGGGATGCCTTTGCCGTGATCCCCGTCGGTCATCTTCCGAATGACCGACGCTGTCAACTCCCGGATCTTCTGGTCGTCCGCCGCGTTGGGGCGTCCCTCCCCCACGGGGTTTTCCGCACGCCACATGAGCGAGTGAACCGCCATGACCTTGGCCGCACCCATCAGGCGAAGCCCCTTGGCCGAAAGAATCGATCCCATGTCGTAGAGGGCGACGCCGCTGCTGGCACCGCCCCAGGTGACAAACGGCACGGCGGCCGCACCGGTGCCTTCGGGCAGGCGCTCGAGGAATGCCGATATCGGCGGAACGGGATGGTTGGCGTAGACGGGGGAACCGACAAAAAGACAGGTGGATTTCCCCATGTCCTGAACCGCACGGGCAGCGGCTTCGCGACCGCCGGACGTGCCGACGTCCGCCGTGGTGCACGGTATATCGAGATCCTTCAGGGTCGTCTCCATGACATGGGCCACGCGGCGGGTCGACCCCGCCGGGGAGCAATAGACGATAAGAGCTTGAACCATATCACCTCCGTTGCGTGTTGACGCATTCGCCTCGCGAAAGCGTCGGGTTCTGGGTTGTCATTGCGGGCTCAGCGCCTTCTCCACGGACACGGGTCCTGGAATGAGCCCCTGGTCGAGCATGACGGCCTCGGTCTGTTGCCATGCCTCGGCGTCGATCCCGCCGACCGTGCCGTTTTCCTTGTTGACGATGAGGTCGCGGGTCAGATCCAGCTGCGCTTTCAGGATGTCCGGGGGCGTTTCCCTGTCATACCGTGCAAGCACGGTCAGCGCCCCGGCGGCGTTGTCGGGATCGAGAGCGTCCCGCCACGCCGACAGAAGCGCCCGGGTGAAGCGCCGGACCAGCTCCGGACGCTCCTTCATCATCCGCTCGGCGGTCACCACGGAGTTGGCCACGAAATGAACCCCGAACGCCGACGGGTCAAAAAACGAGATCGTCTCGCCGGCCTCCCCCAGTTTTTTCATCAGAACGGGCCCCTGGGAATTGCGATAGACCGGCCACAGATCGGCCTTTCCCGTATAGAAGGGGGTAAAATCATACCGGACGCTGAAAAAGGAGACGTCCTGCTCTGAAAGTCCCCCTTTGGCCAGGAGGGTTTTCATGATGGTTTCATCGTTGCCCCCGTATGTGATGCCGATGACGCGGCCCCTGAGGTCCGACAGGGATCGAATGGGCGGTGCCGTCTGCCGATGGATCCACTGGAGGGGATTGACCTGGAAGAGCTGGGCCAGGACCACCACCCGGGCCCCCTTGGAAAGCGCCCGGATCACCTGATCCGCCGAGGCGACCCCGAACTGGGCGTAGCCCAGCTCCAGCTCCCGGATGGCGTCGCGCTCGGGTCCGCCGGCCTTGACGGCGACATCCAGTCCCTCGCGTTCGAAATAGCCGTGGGCATCGGCGTAGATGTCCCCCACCGTGCTCGTGTTGAAAAGCCACTTGAGGCGGTAGTTGAGCGTTTCCGCCGCGAGGCTTCCCGGATTCAGGGCGACGGCCCACCAGAGCAGTCCTCCCGCCATCAATATTATCATCGCCTTTCGGGTCATGATTTCCTCCTTGTCGTCTCAGGGAACATCCATCCCGGAATTGTCGTCAGGCACTCGCCCAGCGGTTTTTCGCCCAGCGTCCCACCCATTCCAGAAGCCCCTGGTACACCGAGAGGGTGATGCCGATCAAAAAAAGGGCCACCAGGACCTTGGAGAGATCGCTCTGGTAAAGCGCGATGCGGATGCTGTAACCGATCCCGGCATTGGCCGCGATGAATTCAGCCACGATCGTCCCGGCCATGGCCAGCGTAGCGCTGCCGGAGATGACCGTTGTGAGCTTGCTGAGATTTTCGAAAGCGCGGATCTTGACCTCGAGCTGCCAGCGCATCCGTCCGGTAACCCGGTAGAAGTGCTCGATATCCTCGATGGGCTCCGACATGATGCCCACCATCGACAACAGCAGCGGAAAATAGCAGATCATGGCGGCGATGAGGAGGCGTGAGGCAAAGCCGTCCCCCATCAGGATGAAGATGATGGGCGCGATGGCCACGATGGGGTAGGCCTGTATGTTGTAGGCCGCCACCTTGACGAACGAGCCGAACCAGGTGGCCTGGCGGCCGATAATGCCCACCGCCAGTGCCATGCAGACCGATGCCACCTGACCGACGACGGCGACGCCGAGGGTGTTCAGCACGTTCAACAGAAACCGGTTGAACTCCCGGTGAAAGGTCTGCCAGATGCTCAGCGGGCCGGGGATAACGTAATCGGAAAGGTTCAGAAGAATCTTCAGGGCGAAGAGCAGCAGAATCCCGAGAAAATAGATGATAAGGAATTGATAGATCCGCCTAAACAGCATTCATGATCTCCAGAACGGTCTTCTCGAAGGCCGCCTTGTCGAGAGCCTTTCCCGCCGCCAGATCCTGACCGGTGACGACCACCGACGACGGCTGTTTGTCGAGGCCGCGGAAGACGAGAATTTCCCGGCAGAATCTGGACACCTCGACAACATTGTGGGATATATAGATAAAATACGTTTCAGGGAAATGTTCCTTGATCTTGAGGATGATCCGCTCCCGCGTCATCTCGTCGACGTTGGCGAGGCTTTCGTCGAGGATGAGCAGTTGGAAGTCCTGAAGCAGATACCGGATGAGGTTGACCCGGTTCTTCTGACCGAGGGAGAGCTGGGAAAACCGTTGATCCAGGCAGGCCTCGAGGCCGAAGACCGGGATCAGTTCATGCATCAGGGCATGTCGGTTCGCCGGAACGATCCTGTCGAGGTGCCGCCCCACCGTCGACCATCCCGGGAGGCGTTCGAGGTTGTAGGAATAGGCCAGACGCTCGATGCCTTTCATTTCGACACGACCGGTGTATCCCTGGATGTTTCCGGAGAGAATTTTGGCGAAAGAGGTCTTGCCGACCCCCGAGGGACCGAAGAATGCGTTGAAGCCGGGCGCCGGCATTTCGAAGGAGAGATCCCTGAAGATGAACCCGTTCGTGTTGGGGTAGCGGTAGCTGATGTTCCGGCACGAAATGCCCATGATCGATTCGCGTTTTTCCTTCTCTGGTTATATTGCATAATATCGCATAAAACCATTTCGAAATCCACCCAAAGTTATGGGTTGGAGGCTGAAGGCTGAAGGAGGGGGAGTGACGGGGGGTGAAAGTTGAGTATATGCGTTTCACTCATTCAGAAGTTCGGCAACCTACCGCGAAACATGATCCTTCGCGTCCACTCAAGCGATTGGTTGACCAAGGTATTCGGTCTGAAGCCCCGAATTTACAGCTGCATCGAATTGCCTTCTGTCTGATGTGACAAATAATTCCGCATTCCACTCAAGAGCACAGGCTACATGTAAGGCGTCCATAGCGCGCAATAAATTATCCTCAAGAAGCTTGAGCGCTTGTGAAATGACTGCCGGGGTCAGTTGAAGCACTGTTGCATCATGCACATCATCCATCAGGAATTTTTTTGCTTTTTGATAATCCTTACCGGTTAAAGCACCTTCTCGCAACCGCCTGTTCAGACCCGAAATGATCTCCGGCAACAAAATGACGCATAAAGCCAATTCAGAAGCATTCTGAAGAATATCATCCAGTTTTTCGCTTCCAACTTCCCGGACATATCTTTTGGCAAAAGCTGAAGAATCAACAAGCAGCTTCATGAGCCACCTTCACGTTCTTCCAGAATAGCGGAAGAAAGATCGCTTCCCTTCATTTCCAATCGGATTCCGGGTTTCTTCCATGAGGGTTTTCGGGGAACTTCATCAGGATATGGAGAAATTTCCGCCACTGGTTTCCCGTGTCGTAAAATAATAAGGGTCTCACCCTGTTCCACTTCAGTAATGAAAACAGAAGCATTTTTTCGAAAATCGGTAAACGTTACAGTTTTCATATCAAAATCTCCTTAAATGTACAGTTGAATGTACATTTAAGGAGACAGCTTGTCAACCCCTACGCTGCGGGGCCAACTGGGTATTGGACCCCGAAATCATCAGCCGCTGTCGGTCTTCTCGGTTTCTTCAAGTGTCGGAACTTCATGCAAAGGGACCGCGCCCGACGCGGTTTCGTTCAAGTGCCACTGAAGGGGCGCGGATCGTAATGATTTTATGGTGTTAGGGTTTTAGGGTTTTAGGGTTTTAGGGGACGAGGGACTTTTGCTTTAACCGCTAACCCCCTGAATCCCTAAAACCTTAAAACCTTAACACTCTTAACACCTTAACGCCCTTAACACCTTATCACATCTTTTCCTGAATAAACCCCGCCGCCGCCTCGATACTTTCGATGCTTTCCGCATTGACGAGGTAGCCGTAGTTGCCGATGGCGGTGCTGAAGATCGAATCGATGGGGCCGTGGTGAACGATCATGTATCCGTACTCCTGCATGATTTCGCGATGGGAGTGGACATAGTTCTTGTTCAGCTTCCGGCCGATGTAGGCGCAGTGATAGGGACGCGAGTAGACGAGATTCACGGATTGACCCGTCATGACGGCCGCCCAGGCGGCATAGATGTCGATGTTGTTGGCGTAGTTGAACATGTCCGTGGTGAGGCCTCCCGGGGGCCGCGCGTTCATTTCGAGGGCGACCAGTCGACCCTCGGGCGTCCGGAAGAATTCGACATGGAAAAAACGTTCGCGGATATCGAAGGCCCCGACGATGCTCCTCCCGGCAATTTCGAGGTCCTCCGGAATCTCCCGCAGGGAATAGTAGAAGATGTCCATATCCTGGTTAACCGTCTCCATGATCCCCTGACTGAAGACGTGCGCGGTATGGAAAACGATGGTGCCGTTTCGGTCGGCGAGGCCGTCGAAGGAGCAGACCGTCCCCGTGATGAACTCCTCCATGATATACCGGGCAGCAGGCCTCACCTCGAAAAACCGGTCCAGATCCCTTTCATTGTCGATGCGAAAGGTATGGGCCGCCCCTACCCCGCGATCGGGCTTGAAAACCACCGGATATCCCACCTCCTCGATAAATCGGAGGGCATCCGCCGGTCGCTTCAGGATTTTTCCCCGCGCCGCGGCAACCCCGGCGTTCCGGAACTGTTTTTTCATCTCCGACTTGAGGATCAGCCGCGAAATCTGATGGATCTTCAGGCCTTGAATATTGAAGTCGGTTCGCAGCCCCGCCTCGCTTTCGAGCCAATGTTCGTTGTTGGACGCCACCCGATCCAGTTTGCCGTAGATATGGGTGAAATAGCCGCATGCCCTGAGCAATTGATCGTAATCCGACATATCGTCCACCCGGTAATACTCGGTCAGGCCCTCCTTCAATTCCGGCCGGAGTTGATCGTAGGCGGTATCACCGATCCCGAGAACGTTGGCGCCCGCCTGTTTCAGGTGGACGCAGAAAAGATAATAATTGGGGGGAAAATGGGGTGACAGGTAAACGACGTTCATCGGCGATTCCTTTCGAAGCCGCGGGCTGAGGTTTTCCCGCCTTATTGACGACAAAAATAATGAACGTTGAAGGGGTCGTGGGACATCTCGACGACCGCGACGCTGCCGAATCCGGCCTGACCCAGAAGATCCACGGCCTGTTCCCTTCCCCACATCATGCCCAGCCCGGCCCCGTTGTTGTACAGGCTTACCGGCATGCAGTGCATGAGGCTTACGGTGTAAAGAAAAGGTCCCATGGGGTGCGCCATGTTGTCCTGGTGAGCGGTTCTCGAATCGATGTCGATCATGGAGAAGCATCCCTCCGGCGCCAGCATGCGTCGGACGCTTTCAAGAGCGGCGAGCGGGTCCCTCTGGTCGTGGATGGCGTCAAAGGCGGTGATGTAGTCGAAGGCGCTTTCAAATTCGTCTCCGTTCCCGAGGGTCGCGGCATCCCGGCAGCAAAAACGGACGTTTTCGAGCCCGGCCGTCTTTGCCGCCCTCCGGGCGACGGCGATGACCTCGGGATCCATATCGATCCCCGTGAAACGGCTTTCAGGATAGGCCCCGGCCATAAGGTTCAGCGCGACCCCCTCACCACACCCCAGATCACACACGCGGATGCCCTTTTCGAGTCGTGCGATCAGCCGACCGTCGTCCACCGCGGGGATGAAGCGGTCGATCAGCATCTGCCGGTGCTTGGCGTTCGCCAGCTCCGTCATGAACGCCTGAAACCTCGGATAGTCGGCATAGGGCACCCCCTCCCCCGTTTGAAATCCCGCAAGGACCTTTTCCGCGGCGCAGAGGGTCAACAGCGGTATTTCCTGGGCATATACCCCCAGATTGCCGTTGCCCGAACGCCGGGCCAGAACGTCGCCGTGGGATCGCGGCAGAAAGTAGCGGGCTTCGCCGTCTTCACCGTCGGCAAGGGTGACGACGCCGCCCGTGCACATGATGCCGAGCCATTCTTTCACGTACCGGCCGTTCAAGCCGGCCTGACGGGCGATGCTTTCGGCGGTCTCGGGCGTTTCCATGGCATCCATCACATCGAAGAGCTTCATGCGGTACCCGATGCCCACGGCCAGATTGAGTGCACCGTGGTTCAATATGTCGATCATCTTTTTTGAAAAATCCTCAGGAGCGGTTGCGGCCGAGTCAGACATTTTTCTCCTTTTCCGAATAATTAGTGATGGAGGCTGAAGGCTGAAGACTGAAGGCTGAAGGGGTGCGCCTGTGACGAATGGCGGATTTAGACCCCTTCAGTCTTCAGCCTTATATTCCATTTAAAACTAATTCACGCCCCGAAAGAATCAATACATATAGATGGATATTTCTCGAAGATATAACACTTCGCCCTCCAAATGCGGATGTTCTGGACTGTCGGGGCGAAAAAACCATTGCGGGACCGCCTGAATTCAGACTCGAACGACCCGCTCCGCTCGCATTCGGACTTGACACGCCGATGCGCCTCGAATAAACATCATTGCTACTGGTCTACTGGAAAATGATTTAGTTTGACGCATTGGGCTGAACAAACAAGGGAGGAAGGTAAATGGCAGACTATTGGGTGAATATTTTTCTGAATGATGAAAACCTCAAAAAGATCGAAGCCGCCGGTTTGCAGGGAAGCGTCGTCGACATCGACGGGAAAAAAGCGATTCAGGTTCCCATGACCCAGAAGGATCAGAAAAAACTGGTCAAGGGTTTTACCGACCTGGATTTTGACGGCAACAACGCCTGTGTGCTGCCGGCCGATGCCGAAGAAAAGCTCCTGAATATCGTTCTGGAGATGAAGACGCCGGACGTCATGAAATTCGCCATCATGAAAATCTACAACCCCCTGGCCGGCAAGGCCCCGCGGTCGGCCCAGCGTTAACGTCCACGCGCCGATTCGCACCCCGGTTTACGGAATAACGCAATATTGGTTGTTGGCGATGGTAGGGGCACGGCGCGCCGTGCCCCTACGCGCCGTGCCCCTGCGATCGAACAATTCGGTCGCCCCGTGCCCGGTTCCCTCCCGACGATTGTTCGATCGTTCAAATCCGCCGCCACCAAACGCATCAACGAAATGCGCAAAACCCCATCCGCGAAATTATGGCAACGCAATTATCGGGAACACATCATCCGCGATGAAATCGAATTGGACGAATGGGGGGTTATGCCCAATCCGGTTCACGGAATAACGGAATATTGGTTGTCGGCGATGGTGGGGGCACGGCGCGTGGTAGGGGCACGGCGCGCCGTGCCCCTACGCGATTTTTTTCGAACCGCCGTGTTGATTTCAGGCGTCGATAGTGATAATTATCCCGCAGTGGTTTTATTGTGTCCCCAACCACGCTTTTCCCGAAATACGCAACCATAAGGAACAGAATTGAAGACAACAGCAGACACAAAAACATTTCTCGATCTGTTTATCGAGGTCACCAAAGCGATTACCGCCAGTCTGGAGATCGACGAGGTCTTTCGGCTCATCACGGAAAAGATTCCTCAAATCATCGGTGCCGACGCCGCCACCATTCGATTGCTGGATGCCTCGGGCAAGAACCTGGTGCTGCGGGCGTCGAGCGGTCTCAGCGACGCTTATCTGAACCGGGGAACCATCGACACGGAAGAACCCATTTTCAAGGCGTTGAAAGGTGAACCCATTGTCATCGAGGATGCCCCGAACGACCCCCGGATCAATTATCCCGAGGCGACCCGAAAGGAGGGCATCCGGAATATTCTGGTCATCCCCATTCCCATCCGGGGCCGCATCAAGGGCATTCTGAGATTGCTGACCCGGAAATCCCGCAGTTACACGCCGGAGCAGATAGCCGTGGTGACGGCGCTGGGCGAGCAATGCGGCATCGCCATCGAGAACGCGCAAATCTTCGAGGAACAGCAGATCCGGTTGGAATACTTCAAGGCGATTCACGAATTCGGCAAGGCCATCAACCTGACCTATGAACTCGACAAAATCCTCGATCTCATGGTCACCCGCCTGCCGTCGGTCATGAAGCTGAAAGCCGCCACCATCAGGCTCTTCGAACCCCGGAAGGGGCAATTGGAACTGAAGGCGGCCTACGGGTTGAGCAAGGCATACCTCGAAAGAGGGCCGCTGGATGAAGAAATGGCCACCTATTACCTCAAGCAAGGGGAGCCCGTGTTCATTCCCGACGCCAGAAAAGACATCCACACCCTGTATCACAAGGCCGCCGAATCCGAGGGCATCGGCAGCATATTGGCCGTGCCCATCACCGTCCGGGACGAGATCATCGGCATTCTCCGCCTGCTCACGGCCGAAGTCCGATATTTTTCCGATACCGACATCAATTTCGCCATGGCGGTGGCCGAGCAGGGCGGCGTCGCCATCCAGCGGGCCATCGACTACACCCGCCTGAAAAACGCCTGATTCCCGAAAGTCTGGAACAAATCCGCATCAACCCAGGATTTCCTGAAAGGAGATGATCGATGGCGGTTCATGAACTTGCCGGCAAGCCCGCACCCGACGACATTCTCGTCAACGTTCCGAGACTGGTCAGCCTCTATTACACCGGCCGACCCGATGCCGCGAACCCCCTGGAGAGGGTGGCCTTCGGCACCTCGGGCCACCGAGGGACACCCTTCAGGAACAGCTTCAACGAGGCCCACATCCTCGCCGTGACTCAAGCCGTCTGCGACTATCGAAAGCAGGAGGGCATTTCCGGACCGCTGTTCCTGGGGATGGACACCCACGCCCTTTCCGAACCGAGCCACATGACCACCATCGAGGTCCTGGCGGCCAACGGGGTTTCGGTCATGATCCACCAGGGCATGGGATACACCCCCACCCCCGTCGTTTCCCACGCCATTTTGACCCACAATCGGGACCACGGCGACCGGCCCGCCGACGGTATTGTCATCACACCCTCCCACAATCCCCCGGAAGACGGCGGCTTCAAGTACAATCCGCCCCACGGCGGGCCTGCCGACACCGGCATCACCGCCTGGATCGAAAAACGCGCCAACACCCTCATGGCCGACGGAAACCGGGATGTCCTGCGGATCCCTTACGATAAGGCCGTCAAGACGGACACCACGGTTGAACGGGATTTCATCACCCCCTACGTGGACGACCTCCGGAACATCCTTCACATGGATGCCGTCCGCGATGCCGGCGTCGTCATCGGGGTGGATCCCATGGGGGGCGCGGGGGTGGGATTCTGGGCACCCATTGCCGACCGCTACCGGCTGAACCTTACCGTGGTCAACCCGAAGGTCGACCCCACCTTCGCATTCATGACCGTCGACGGCGACGGCAGGATCCGAATGGACTGCTCTTCGCCTTTTGCCATGGCAAAGCTGATCGGAATGAAAGCAGATTACGACGTGGCTTTCGGAAACGATCCGGATGCGGATCGGCACGGCATCGTCACCCGGAGCGGCGGACTCATGAATCCCAACCACTATCTGGCCGTCGCCATCGATTACCTGTTCCGGAACCGGCCGGGCTGGCGGCCGGATGCGGCCGTCGGAAAGACCCTCGTCAGCAGCGCCGTGATCGATCGGGTGGCCGGAGCCCTGAAGCGTCGCATCTCCGAGGTGCCGGTGGGGTTCAAATGGTTCGTGGACGGCCTCATCGACGGGAGCTACGGATTCGGCGGGGAGGAGAGCGCCGGTGCGTCGTTCCTGCGCATGGACGGCACCGTCTGGACCACGGACAAGGACGGCATCATCATGAACCTCCTGGCCGCCGAAATCCGGGCGAAGACCGGCCGTGATCCGGCCGAGCACTACCAGGCGCTTACGGAAAAATTTGGCGATCCGGTCTACGAACGCCTCGAGGCGCCGGCCAATGCGGAACAAAAGGCGGTCCTCAAAAAGCTCTCCCCCGATCAGATCCGGGTCGACCACCTGGCAGGGGATCCCATACGCGAGAAGTTGACCCATGCCTCGGGCAACGGCGCGGCCATCGGCGGGCTCAAGGTGGTGACGGAAAACGGGTGGTTTGCCGCCAGGCCTTCGGGCACCGAGGACATCTACAAGATTTACACCGAAAGTTTCAAGGGGCTGGAGCATCTCCGGAAAATCCAGGAGGAGGCCCGGGCCGTGGTGGCCGAAGTGCTGAAGGCTTCGGGGGTTTGATCGAGGAGGCGCCAGTGAAATACGTCATCATCGGCAATGGGGTGGCGGGGATTCACGCCGCCGAGGCCATTCGGCACCTGGACGCGGAAGGCAGGCTCACACTCATCGGGGATGAAACCTTCCCGCCTTACTGCCGTCCGATGATCAGCATGGTCCTCGAAGGCGCAACCCCACCGGAAAGACTTCCCATCCGCAGCACGGATTTTTATCGACGGCTGGGGATCACGCCCATTCTCGGCCGGCGGGTTTCGGGGATCGATGTCGAAGCCAGGGTCGTCCGCCTGCCGGGCCTGGAAGACGGCATACCCTTCGACCGGCTCCTCATCGCTTCAGGGGCCGATCCCCGGCCCATCACCGCCGACGGACTGCATCTGGCCCACATCTTCTATATGCGCACCGAACGCCATGTCCGGGAAATGCTCGACGCGATTCCCACCGTCAAAACGGCCCTGGTTCTGGGAGGCGGTCTGGTGGGGTTCAAGGCGGCTTACGGGCTCCTTCGGCGCGGCATCCGGGTCACCCAGCTGATTCGCTCGGCGTATCCCCTTTCCATGCAAGTGGACCGGACGGCCGGAGAAATGATTCTGAATGAGCTGGTGCGGAAAGGTCTCGACGTCCGGGTGGGCCTCTCGGCCGCAGCTTTTCACGGGAACGGCCGCGTAGAGGGAGCCCGCCTCTCCGACGGTTCGGAGATCGCCTGCGATATGGTGGTGATCGGCAAAGGCGTGCTGCCGGCCCTCTCCTTCGTGCCCCGCGACAGGATCGACGTGGACCTCGGGATCCTGGTCAATGCCCACATGGAAACCAGTGTTCCCGGGATTTATGCCGCGGGGGACGCCGCCGAATTCGTCGACATCGCCAGAAAAACCCGCTGGGTCAACGCCATATGGCCCGAAGCGGTGGCCCAGGGGCGGGCTGCCGGAATGAATATGGCCGGCCGCCCGGTCGCCCTCAAGGGCAGCCTGAGCCGGAACGTCATCCGGATCTTCGACATGGACGTCATGACCGGCGGATGGGTCGATCCGCCCGAGAGCGCCGGCTTCGAAATCCTGAGCCGGCACGACCGCCGCCGGAAGACCTACCGGAAACTGGTGCTGGACGGCCGACGATTGGTGGGGATGGCGATGGTGAACGATATCGCCCAGGGCGGACTGCTGATCTCCCTGATTCAGAACGAGGTCCCCCTTCGAATTTCCGGAAACGCCCTGCTCTCATCCGGATTCAATTACCGACAACTGTTGAATTGAGCGGACCGCCCCCCTCGGAAACCCGTGATGGGGCCGCGGCCCCAGGCAAAGGAGGACGTATGAAGCAAGTCGTGGTTCATCCCGAGCGTTGCGTCGGGTGCATGCAGTGCATGCTCGCCTGCGCAACGGCCCACTCGAAAACCCTGCACCTGTTCACCGCCGTGCGGGAAGACCCGCTGCCCAAACCCAGGATCCATGTGGGCGCGGGGATCCACGGCGAGGGGTTTCCCAACCGATGCCGTCATTGCGATCCCGCTCCGTGCATGCTCGCCTGCCTGCCCGGCGCCATCTCCAGAATACCGGAAACCAACACCGTCGTTATCGATCCCGACACCTGCATCAACTGCGCGTCATGCGCCATGGCCTGCCCCTTCGGGGTTATCCGATATCATGGAGATGCGGCCGCGCCCCCGGGCAAGGCCGTCGCCGTCAAATGCGACAACTGCACGGCGCGACAGAAAAAGGGAATGGTGCCTGCCTGCGTCGAGGTGTGCAAGTCCGGCGCCCTGACGTTCGAGGAGCCTGCCTCGGCCCTGGGGCGGAAAACCCGCGAGGTGGCCCGATCGGTGTCCCGGGATGCCGGAGGAGAGCCGATCGCACCGGGGTTCGCCCTGCTGAACGCCGTAAAACGGTCCCAAATCGAGATGGAAAAACGCTGAGTCCGAACATTGCGGTCAAACCGATAAAACCACTGCCATGGAAGGAAACGGATATGCTTAAGGATGCTGAAAAGAGGACCGTCACCGAAGATGGCCGCCTCATGCTGGAAAAGGCTGAGAAGGACCGGATCGAAACCGTATGGGATCGTTATGCCGCCCAGACACCCCAGTGCGGCTACTGTGAAATGGGGTTGAGCTGTCGGATCTGCAACATGGGACCCTGCCGGATCGATCCCTTTGGAGAAGGCCCCCGGCAGGGGGTATGCGGCGCCGACGCGGACATCATCGTCGCCCGGAACCTGGGCCGGATGGTGGCCGCGGGTGCCGCGGCCCACTCCGATCACGGACGGGATCTGGTGGAGGTGCTCGCGGCGGTGGCCGAAGGGAAGGCCCCGGGATACGGCATCGCGGATCCCGATAAACTCAAGCGGGTGGCGGCGGAGTACGGCATCGAAACCGAGGGGAAGCCGCCTCACGCCGTCGCCGGGGCCTTGGCAGACGCCATGATGGGCGACTTCGGCTCCCGAAGGAAAGAACTGTCCATGGTGCGTCGGGCGCCTGCCAAACGGCGGGAACTCTGGCGCAAGACGGGGATCATGCCCCGGGGCATCGACCGGGAAACCTCCGAGATGATGCACCGCACCCACATGGGCGTGGACAACGGCTGGCAGAGCCTTCTCCTTCACGCCCTGCGCAACGCCCTGTCCGACGGGTGGGGGGGATCCATGATCGCCACGGAGGTTTCCGACATCCTCTTCGGCACGCCCAAACCCTCGGCCAACACGGTCAATGTCGGCGTGCTCAAGGCCGATCAGGTCAACATCATCGTCCACGGCCACAACCCCGTCGTCTCGGAGATGCTTCTCCAGGCTTGTCAGTCACCGGATATCATCGATCTGGCGAAGGCGAAGGGGGCCGCCGGCATCAACCTCGCCGGGCTCTGCTGCACCGGCAACGAACTCCTGATGCGTCACGGCATCCCCATGGCCGGAAACCACCTCATGACCGAACTCGTCATCGCCACCGGCGCCGTCGACATGATGCTGGTGGACTATCAGTGCATCATGCCCTCTCTCGGCAAGACAGCCTCCTGCTACCACACCCTCATGATCAGCACCTCCGACAAGGCCCGCTTCCCCGGCATGACCCACCGGGAATTCCACCCCGAAAACGCCCGGGATCTGGCGCGGGATCTGGTGAAGGAGGCGGTCGAAAACTTTGGTCGACGCGGTCGGGTCTACATCCCCGTAGAGCCGGTGCCGTCCCTGGGCGGGTTTTCCGTGGAGGCGATTCTGGGGGCCCTGGGCGGAACGCCGGATCCCCTTCTCGATGCCGTCAAGGACGGCCGCATCCGCGGCGCCGCCGGGGTGGTGGGATGCAACAACCCCAAGATCAAACACGACTACGGACATATCACCCTGACCCGGCAGTTGATCGAAAACGACATCCTCGTGCTGGACACGGGGTGCGCGGCCATCGCCAACGCCAAGGCCGGATTCAAGGTCGCAGAGGCCGCTGAATACGCCGGGCCGGGCCTCAAGGCGGTCTGCAGCGCCCTGGGGATACCGCCGGTCCTCCACATGGGCAGCTGCGTCGACAACGTCCGGATCCTTCTCCTGGCCTCGGCCCTGGCCGACAGCCTGGGGTGTGACATCTCGGACCTGCCCGTGGCCGGATCGGCGCCCGAGTGGTACTCCGAAAAGGCGGTCAGCATCGGCGCCTATTTTGTCGCCTCGGGGGTCTACACCGTGCTCGGCCCCATGCCGCCCATCACCGGCAGCATGAACGTGGTGAAGCTGCTGACCGAGGGGCTGAACGACGTGGTGGGCGCCGGCTTCGCCGTGGAGCCGGACCCCGAAAAAGCGGGCATTCTCATCCGGCGACATATCGAAAGCAAGCGGAAACAGCTGGGGCTGGACGCGCGTTCCGTATAGATCTCACCGTTCGGCCGGATCGATGAAGTTCTCGCTGTTCCGATGCCGGCGGCCTTTTCCGGTCGCCGGCTTTCGCTTTTTCCAGGGAGCGTCCGAGTCCCCGGCCTCGCCGACCGTGATGTGCATCCCCTGCATTGGCTCAGGAGAGAGTCTTGATCTCGCTCTTCAGGTGTGCGACGGCATCTGCAATGCGTCGGCATGTCGCTTCAGCCTTCGTCAGCATTTCCTCGGTATCGGTGGTGTCGGCTGTTTTCTCCGCCACGTGGGATGCGATGCCGGCAAGATCCGAAACATGGGTGTCGAACCGCTCCGCCAGCGTTTCATAGATCATGTTGGAGGCGGCGTCCGCCAACTTGAGCAGGTATTGAAATTTGATATTTTCCCTGTAGTCCTTGAAGCTGAAGGCAATGGACTGTTCCGTTTCGCGCTTGAGACGCGAAACACCGTACTTCAGCGCCATGAGTCTATCCCCGGAAGATCCTTCCGGCGCCTTTTTGAAGAGCTTCCTGAAAAACCGGACGATCCGGTACATCCCGAGCCGCATGACCGCCTCGCCGCGGATGGCGGCGCTGTATTGCATGGCCGCCGTAACGGGCGGCACCTTCAGATCGACGGACCTCGCGACGGCCGACATCCCGGGAAGGCCGATCGGTTCCGACGATTCCGGCAACGGGGGCAGCCCCAGCCCGGCCATGACCTGGTTGTATTCGAAAAGAGCGTCCCGCACCATGGTGTCGTAAGGTCCTGCGACAACGGCGAAATGCGCCTGAATCTTTTCTTCCTCCTCACGAATGAACCGGATGATTTCAGGGTTGACCGACTCCGCCACGAAACCGTCAAGGGTTCGTTTGACGTCCTGAAATACCAGGTACATGGTGCTGGACAATCCGGATGTGGAGACATGGTGCTCCCAGTCGGCGGCGACCAGATGATAGCTCCGGAGAAATCGGAGGGCTTCGCCCAGAATGCCGTCGTGCTTGTCGAAAAATCGATCGACGTCGCTCTTGAGCGACTGCTTCAGCTTTTGAGCCGCACCGTCCAGGGTGCTTTTGATCATGGACTTGATCCGAATGATCTTCTTCCGGTGCGCGCCGATCTCGCGAACGATCTCCGCCGTCTCGTCGGCATTTTTTCCGAACATGTCCCGACCCACGCTGATCCAATGGATCATGCCGTCCAGCTGAAGCCCGAGTCGTTCCAGATGATTGTTCAAGAGCAGCGAATACCGTTCCCGGGTCAGTTTATGACCGATCGCCGCCTCGAACCGACGGGTTTCATCATCGGAAAACGCCGCCAGCCGGGTCTCCGTTCGCCAATGCTCGAGGCGCCGACGGTCTTTTTCCGGCAGGCCGGCTTCTCCGGCCTTGAAGAGGTTGAACAGGGCCGACAGCACATAAATCTCGGGGTCGGGCCTGAGCAGGGCGATATCCTCCCGGATTCTGTCGGTCACCCGCTTCAGGTCATCCATGGATTCGTGCTCGTCGAAGTCGAAGTTGACGAGAAAGAGGGTGTTGTCGATAATCCCCATTCGCTTGATGGTGGACAGAAACCGGATGTCCGCCTGGCGCAGCCCGGTGCGGCCGCTCACGACATAGACGATGAGATGCGTCACCCGCAGGTATTCCTGAATCATGGCCAGGTGCAACGGATTGGGGGAATCGCTTCCCTGGCAGTCGGCGATCTCGATGGTGTCGTCCATGTCTCCGGCGTCGATGGTGAGTTCGATGTCGGTGAGATAGACAGCCAGGGTGTCGTCGCCGGTAAAGGCCTTGTGCCGCTCGAAATGATCTCCGGTGAATTCCCGGGTCACCGCCGCATCCGCAACAATGTCCCGGACCTGGTCGTATCCTTCGAGATATGCGCCGATCAGGACGCTGTTCATGTTCCTTGCGTCCTGGGTAACGAGTCGGTCCTCGCTCAGTGCCGACAGCGCCCGGGCGAGGTCGGTGCGATCGGCTTCGTTCCGGATGTCGAAAGGGCCTTCGCCGGATCGCCATTCCGAAGAGGGAAAGAGCACCATGGCGTTTTCAATGTCCCGGTTGATATCCCCCCAGGCCTTGAAAAAGAGGGTCGCCTTCAGAACGCTTCCCCTGCGGATTCTCGTCACGATGGCGGTTACCACGCCGGCGCCCCGCTTCAGATAATCCCCCTTGAACAAGGCGTTTACAAAAGTACTTTTCCCGGATTTGATGGGCCCCACCACCGCCGTCCGCAGCACTTCCGCGGACACCTGTCGTTCAATCTCCCTGCAGGTTCGCTGCCAGTGGTCGATGGGCGCCTCTCCGATGCCGGATACGGCTTTGACCGCATCGCAGAGGGAAGAAATGTCCCGGGTGATCCCGATGAGTTGATCCTTGACTTGATGATACCTGTCCATCGATTGCCTCTAAGTGGTATTTTAGGAGGCTGAAGACTGAAGGCTGAAGGCTGAAGGGGTGCCCTTATGCCCGTTCAATTTTCAACCTTCAGTCTTCAGTCTTTAGCCTTCAGTCTTCAGCCTTCAGTCTTTAGTCTTCAGCCTTCAGGTAGTACAAATCCGAGGGCTTGTCAAAACGATTTGCCCGCCGGGCCGGCCGTCGCTCCGCTTGTGGGCCGGCGCATCTTGTGGTATTGAATACGTGAGAACGGTGAAAGACGGCCGGGACCACAATCCAACCGAACACCGCCGTCGGCGCTTCATCCGGCATCCCGACCGGCGACCGAACCCGCGGAGACCCTATTCATGTCCAAAAAGCATCCGGAGTGTCCTTTATACAACCCGCTGAACTGCAGAGAATATCATAATCCCAGAGTGTGTGCTTTCGTCAAGGAAGACAAGGTATGTCTCAAAAAAAGCAAGAAGCTGCTGACGCGGGAAAGCGACGGAGGGCATTGAAGCCGTCTGCGCCGGCCGGGTTCAACCCGGGCCGGAAGCTGCATTGGAAGCCCATTCAGGCATGACCGGCCGCATCCGTCAGACGCGCCGGATCGATGCCCAGTTTCCGGACGGCCGCCTCCCATCGGGATGCCACGGAGCGGTCGAAAATGATATCCGGCGACATCGGGCAGCTCAACCACGCGTTTTCCATGATCTCCGATTCCATCTGGTTCGGCCCCCAGCCGGAGCACCCAAGGGCGATCAAAAATGATTTCGGCCCTCTGCCGTCGGCGATGGCCTCCAGAATATTTCGGTTGTTGCTCATGGCGAGCGACGGCCCGACATCAACGAAGGGTCCCCAGTTAAAGGGCGGGCCGTGAAGAATGAAAAGCTCGTCCATGTGAACAGGCCCACCGAAGAATATTGGAATATCGGCTTGTTCCGGCAGATATTCGATGTTCAGCTCCTCGAAGATGTCTTTGGCCGCCAGGGACGGATACGTCCGATTGATGACCAGGCCGAGACTCCCTTCGGCATTGTGTTCGCAAATACAGACGACCGATCGGACGAAATTGGGATCCAGAAGACCGGGCATGGCAATCAGGAAATGCCCCTTGAGGGACATGTTGAATTCATCATGCATTGTTTCCTCTTGATGCCTTGGGTAAGCGTTGCCGCAAAACTACTTGCATATCTCTCGTTTGTCAAGAATGACGGTTCCACAACAGATCCGATACGGGCGTTCCCCACATCGGTCATGCCTGATCCGCCCTTCAACTCCCGCACATTCCTCGATATTCCCGAAGGTTGATTTCAGACGCCGCTTTCCCGGCCAAACCGCGAACGGGCGTGTTCTCACGCATTCAGACCGGCGGCAATGCGGCGGCACGCCGCTTCGGCCCCTCCCTTTCGGCTCGAAAAATAGTCCTCCGCCGCCTCGAGCACCCGGCTCCGGCAGGGGGGCTCATCCAGATCCCGGACCAACAGATCGGCCGCCGCACGCCAATCCGCTGCGATACGGGCCAGGCCGCGCTCAAAAATCTCCTCCCCCACCCATCTGAAATCCTCCCATGAAGGGCCGATGACGGGGATGACGCCGGAACGGATCGCTTCGATAAAATTCTGACCCCCCAGCGGAGCGAGGCTCCCTCCGACAAAGGCCGTGTGGGCGTATCCATAGGCCGCCGACAACTCTCCGATGACATCCCACAGCACGACCGTCCCCCCCGATGTCGTCTCCGGAGCGTGTCTGCCGGTATCGGAGCGGAGCACCCAGGGAACGCCCATTCGGTTCAACCGCGCCCGCCACGGCCCGACACGGTGGAGGTGTCGCGGAAACAGCCCGATGACGGGTCGGTGGGGTCCTGAAAGAATCCTGCCGATGACGGCGGCGACGGCGTCCTCTTCCTGCCTCCGCACGGATCCGAGAATCACGAAGGGCGCATCCGGCGGCGAGAACACCGGGGGGCGCTCCCTCACGGCGGCATCAGGCGCCGGCGTGTCGAGCCGATCGAACTTGATGTTGGACATCACCCCGATGTCGGCGCCGGGAAACAATTGCCGGAAACGATCGGCATCCGCTTCGGAAACCGCCATGACCTCGTCAGGCGCAACATGCCGCCACAACGCGGGCCAGAGCCGGTACCGACGAAAACCGCGGGATGACATTCTGCCGTTGACGACCATCGTTCGAGATCCGGATCGCCGGAGTTCCCGCAGCAGGCCGGGCCAGATTTCCGTCTCGAGGAACACCGTGACCTTCGGTCGAATGCGGGCGACGATCCGCCTCATGACGGCCGGTCGATCGAACGGAAAGTACCCGATCCGGACACGGTGGTTCGAGACGGCGGACGTCAGGCAACGGGTCCCCCGGTGGATCTCCAGTCCCTGACGGGTGTTGGCGGTGAGCAGAACCCTCAACGGACCGGGACCGGGGCCGGGGTCCAGGCGCTTCATGAGTTCCCGGGCGAGGTAGGCCTCCCCCACGGAGGCCGCCTGGATCCACAGGCTTGCGGGCTGGGGCATCGATGCGCCGATGCGCTCCCTGAACCCCTCCGCCACGCGGGGATGCAGCCGCATCAGCGGCGCAAGCATTCCCCAGAGGCGGTCGTATGCCCAAAACGCCGCCCGGATGCCTGAAGGTTCCCGGATCATGGCCTCACGCCACACTCATGAGGACGAAGACGGCAAGGCATAAAAACAAAAAATTGGCGGTCCAGGCCGCCACTGCCGGGGGAATCATGCCGCCGTACCCGATGGAGATGCAGAAACTGTAAAATATCCAGTAGAGGAAGGCGATGCCGATGCCGTAGGTAATACCGACAGGAAGCCCGTCCCGGACATTCCGACGGCCGGCGATGCCTGCGCTCACAAGACTCAGGATGACGCAGACAAAGGGAAAGGCCGTCTTTGCGTATAAATCGACCCGGTAGCGGGTGGCGTCATATCCTTCGGATTCAATTCGTCGGATGTATGCGCGGAGTTCCGGAAGGCTCATCTCTTCGGATTTTTTGACCACCGTCTCGAGATTTTCAGGGGTGATGCCGAGGCTGAACCCAAGGGGTCCGTCTTCGGAAGAGACCCGGTACTGCCCGGAAGCCGGATCGAGCACCTGCTCCATCAGCTCGAAAAGCTGCCAATGACCGATTCCCCGGGCATGGGAAGGTTCATAGACCGCCGTTGCGGCGTCAATGCGCCGGACCATGCGAAACGCCTCATCGAAGACGTATACGGTGATCCCGTGCGCCGTCCCTGCGTCGCGATCGTAAAACTTGATGTGGGCGATCCGTTGATCGTCCTTCAGCCAGATGTTTTTTTCCCGGGAAAGCACCGCCGACCGCTGTTTCACCTCCTCCCACCAGATGGCGTTGGACTTGGCTGCGGTCACCGGGACGAAAACCTCGGCGGTGATGAAAAGGAGAAGGCTGAAAAGAACGCCGACACCCACGAGGGGTCTGACGAGACGGTGATAACTGATGCCGCCGCTTTTAAGGGCCACCACCTCGTTGTGCTTGCCCATCAACCCGAGGGTGACCATGACGGCCAGAAGAAGCGCCACCGGCAGAATCTGGGCAATGATCGTCGGGATCTTGTACGCCAGATAAACCAGGGTCCGGGACACGGGAAGCCCGGCCTCTATGAAATTGTCGATGCGCTCGAAAAAATCCACCACAAGATAGATGCCCACGACAATGACCAGGATCACGGCCGCATATCGCAGAATCTGATGGATGACGTATCTGTAGAGAATAGGCACGGAATCTTTCCGCAAACTCAACCCGGGCCGTCGTCGACGCTTTTTTCGGCGGGTTTGAACTGCATCGTATGGAGCTTGTGATATTCGCCGCAGCAGCCCATGAGTTCGTCATGGGTCCCCTCCTCCACTATCCTTCCGCCGACCAGTACGACGATGCGGTCGGCATAACTGATGGTGGACAGGCGATGCGCGATGACGAAAGTCGTCCGTCCCCGCATGAGATTCTCGAGCGCCCTCTGGACAAGCATCTCCGATTCCGTGTCCAGGGCCGAAGTCGCTTCGTCCAGGATCAGGATCGGCGCATCCTTCAAGAGGGCCCTGGCAATGCAGAGACGTTGTTTTTCCCCCCCGGAAAGACGGTTTCCCAACTCCCCGATCCGGGTGTCGAATCTATGGGGAAAGCTTTCGATGAAATCGAAGGCGTAGGCGGCCCTGGCCGCCGCGATCACGTCCGACATGGGCGCGTCGGGTTTTCCGTAAGCGATATTGTTCCGGACCGTGTCATCAAAAAGAATAGTGTCCTGGGTCACGATGGCGATCTGTTTTCGGAGGGAGGCGACGGAGAACCGACGAATATCCGTGTCGTCGATGAGGATCCGGCCCTCCGTGACGTCATAGAACCGTGGAATCAGGTTGACGAGGGAGGTCTTCCCGCCGCCGCTCATACCGACAAGGGCAAGAATCTCGCCGGCGTTGACCCTGAGGTCGATCCCCTGAAGCGCCGCGGTTTCCCCGCCGTTGTAGGAAAGGCCGACCCCGTCGAAGACGATCTGCTGCAGGGTCGGCTTGAGCATCACCGGGTGTTCGGGCTCCCGGATCTCCGATTCCCGTTCAATGATGTCGAAGACGCGGTCGGTGGCCGCCAGCCCTTGTTGCACCTTGTTGTTGAGCTTGCTCAACTTCTTGACCGGATCATAGAGCATGAGCACCGCCGCCATGAAGGAAAAAAAGGTGCCGGGGGTCGAGGTGCCCGCCACCACCCGGGATCCGCCGTACCAGATGATAAAGGCGATGCCGATGCCGGCCAGAAACTCCATCACCGGTGAAGAGATCGCGTTGACGACAACGGCCTTCATCTCCAACCGGAACAGTTTTTGAGTTTTTTCGGCAAATCGTCGTTTTTCGTAGGATTCCATACCAAAAGCCTTGACGATCTTGTTCCCGGAAAAGGTTTCGTGCAGAAAGGCGCTCATCTCCGCCATGGCCTGCTGACAGCCCGTGCTCACCCGCCGCATGCGCCGCCCCAGCACGATGATGGGATAAAAGGCGACCGGCAGGACCAGAAAGGCAAAGACGGCCATCTTCCAGTCCCGGTAAAAGATCACCGCCGTCAGTCCGATAATGGTGAAGATGTCTCGAAGGAGACTCGTGACCGACGTGGAGACCATCTCCTTGATGATATTGACGTCGTTGGTGATGCGGGACATCAGGACGCCGGTCTTCTCCTCCTGAAAAAAAGAAAGCGGCAGATCCTGGATCCGGTTGTAAAGGGCGTTTCTGAGCCGGCGAATGACGCTTTCACCCGCATAGTTCATCAGGTAGTCCTGGCCGTAGGTGCCGACGCCCCTGAGAAAATAGATGGCCGCCACCGCCATGGGGATCAGCATCAGCATCTGCTGATCGCGGCTGAAAAAAATGTCGTCCAGCACCGGTTTGACCAGAAAGGCGGTGGCCGATGTGGTCAGGGCGATGACCAGCATGCACCCCATGGCCGCGGCAAGCTTCAGCCAATTATCCCGGATCATGCCGAGGAGTGTTTTATGCCGTTGTCTCAACTCGAATCTAATCATGGCATCCGTCCGTGACGCGGCCGAAGTATCGGTCCGCCTTCAGGGTAATCGCGCAAAGCGCGTCCTCGAGCCGGCGTCGGTAATCCGCTCTTACGTTTTCGTCGGCATCGGCGGGAACCCGGATCGGATCGCCGTATACAACGCAGCACTCGGTGAAGGGGCGGGGCAGCATAAACCGGTCCCAACTCGAGAAGATTTTTGCATGTCTGGCGCTGTAGGACATGGGATATATCGGCACGCCCGTCTTCTGGGCCAGAAGGATGATGCCGGGCTGCACCCGGCATCGGGGTCCCTGGGGGCCGTCGGGAATCATGACCGCCGATCCCCCTTCCCTGATTTTCCGGATGAGCAGGGCCAGAGCCTGTCGCCCGCCTTTGTTCGTGGAGCCTCTGACCGTCTCGAATCCCTGTCGCTGCAGGATGCGGGCGATAATTTCGCCGTCATCGGAACGGCTCACGAGGATCGAGGCCTTCCATCCTCTGTAAAGATGACTGAAGATCAGAATGCGGGAATGCCATATTGCGGCGATAAATTGCCCTCGCCTGTTCAACATCCTGAGCCGCTCCAGCGGAGGGCCCTCGCAGCGAATGCGAGCCGTCGAAAAAATAAGGCGAATGATCCAGGATCCCAACAGCCCCACCCACTGCCATTGGCGTTCTGTCATCATGCCTCGTCCCCCGGATTTCCGGCCGAAAGAAGATCGAGGGCGATTTCCGCGGTTCGACGCGAGGCACCGGAGCCCCCCAGGCGCCGTTTCAGGTCCAGAAGCGCACGCCGTGTTTCCAGAAGCCTTTCCGGATCCGAAAGCATATCGGCCACCGTATCCGCGATGCCTTCGGGCGATGCGTCGTCCTGAACGAGTTCGGGAACCAGGTCATGCCCTGCGATGAGGTTGACGAGGCTGATGTGTCTGACCCGGATCAGGGCTCTGCCGAGGCGATAGCTGAGCGGCGACACCTTGTAGATGACCGCCATGGGGATGCCGGCGATGGCCGTCTCGAGGGTGACGGTTCCGGACACGGCCACCACGAACGTCGATCGGCGGTAAAGGTCCGAAAGGCCGTCCGATACCACCTCGAGCTCCGCCGCCGGCCGCCTGGCTGACATGACGGCCGACAGCCGCCGGGGGCTGACGGATGACGATCGGGAGACCAGGAATCGAATCCCGGGCCGGCGCCGGGTCAGGATTTCGGCGGCATCCAGCATCACCGGCAGGAGGCGGTCGACCTCGCCCTCACGGGAGCCGGGCAACAGCCCGATGACCGGAGGAAGCGTCAGGAGACGGGCATATTCTTCATTGGATGACGCCTCGGGAACAGCGGCTTCTCCGTCCGGGGTTTCGTCCAGGAGCGGGTGTCCCACAAAGGTTGCAGGAATGCGGTGACGGCGATAGAAGGCTGCCTCAAAAGGGAGGATCACGGCCATGTGGTCGATCCTCCGGCCGATCTTGTGAACCCGGCCCGATCGCCATGCCCATATCTGAGGACTGACGTAATAGAGCACGGGGATGCCCCGTTTTTTGGCATAACGCGCCAGGTGAAGATTGAAATCAGGGTAATCGATCAGGATCATCAGCCCCGGATCCTGTCGCAGCAGCCGCTTGGCGGCGGACATGGCGCTCAGGATATTTCCCGCCTTCGAGAGCACTTCGGTGAGGCCCACCACCGACAGGGCCGATGCATCGACCCGGACGTCGACGCCGGCCGACGCCATCCGCTCGCCGCCGATGCCCACGAAGGATATCCAGGGGGCCTTTTCCGCCACGGCCTGAACCAGCTTGGCCCCGTGGGCGTCGCCGGAGGCTTCCCCGGCAACGATCACGACGGTATTGGGACGGTGTCCGTTCGTCATGACTACCGTTCCAGGAACCTGCGGTTGGCCGCCTGGATCTGGTCCATGACGCTCAAGGCCACCCGTAGGGCATCCCTTCCCATCTGTCCCGTGACCTCGGGGACTTCCCGGGATCGGACCGATCGGACAAAGGCCTTCAATTCATCGTCCAGGGCATCCCCCCGGGTGAAGCAGCGCTGCTCGATGGCCATGCCGGGGATAATGCCGCCTTCCTGGCTCCCGTCCTTGCGTATAATGGTGATTTCATGCCTGGCGAAATCGACGGAGATATAGGCATTTTTCTGAAAAAGGCGGATCTTGCGTTCGTTTTTAATGGATATGCGGCTCGCCGTGACGTTGGCAACGCATCCGGTCTCGAATTCGAGGCGGGCGTTGGCGATGTCCACATGGTCGGAAACCGCGGGAATGCCGGCGGCGTGAATACTTTTGACCTCGGACTTGACCAGATTGAGAATAATGTCGATGTCGTGAATCATGAGGTCCAGCACCACGCTGACATCCGTGCACCGGCTCTTGAAAATACTGAGCCGGTGGGATTCGATGAACATGGGTTTTTCGACCACGTCTTTCAGAGCCCCCACGGCGGAGTTGAACCGCTCCAGCTGGCCGACCTGAATGATGAGGTCCCCGGCTTCGGCAATCCCGATCAGGATGTCCGCCTCCTCGAGGGTCGTCGTCATGGGTTTTTCGATGAGAACGTCGACCCCCTGTTCCAGAAAATACCGGCTGATCTCGAAATGCAGGGGTGTCGGCGCCGCGATGCTGACCGCATCCACCTTCCCGCCGAGATCGCGGTAGTCGGCATAGGCATCGGTGTGAAGGGCCGCCGCAACGGTGTCCGCCCGCGATCGGTCCGGATCGACAATCCCCACCAAGGCGACATCCGCCATGTTGGCATATTTTTCAGCATGAAATTTCCCGATGTATCCGATCCCGATCACACCGACCCGAAGCTTTTCCATATTCACCCTATCACGGATTTATTGAGGAGGCTGAAGGCTCTCCCCCTCACCGCGTGATGCCGCGTGTGGAGGACTCTATGAATTCTATGAGATGCGCCACTTCCGGAGTCGGGTCGATCTCGGCTTTCACCCGCTCCATGGCTTCGTTCATCGTCAGTCCGAAGCGAAACAGAATCCTGTAGGCTTTCTTCAATGCGGAGAGGGTCTCCTCGCTCATGCCCCGCCGTTTCAGGCCCACCTTGTTGAGGCCGTGAAGCGTGGCCCGGTCGCCGGCCGCAATCACATAGGGCGGGATGTCTTTCACCACTGCCGACTTGCCGCCGACGTAGGCGTATTTTCCGATTCTCACGAACTGATGGATGGCCACCAGGCCCCCCACCGTCACAAAGTCTTCGATGGTGATGTGGCCGGCCAGTGTCGCGCTGTTGGCCAGAATGACCTGTTTTCCCGTCTTGCAATCGTGTGCGATGTGGCAATAGGCCATCAGAAAATTCTCTTCACCCACCTCGGTAACGCCGCCGCCGAATCCCGTTCCCCGGTTGATGGTGACGAACTCCCGGATAATGGTGCCTCTTCCGATCTTCACAAAGGTCTTTTCACCTTCGAACTTGATCGCCTGGGGCGTCGCGCCGATGGAGGCGAATTGAAAGATCCGGCAATCGGGGCCGATGGTCGTGTAGGGGTCGACGGCCACATGCGGGCCGATTTCCGTGCCCGAGCCGATCACGACATGCTCGCGAATGATGGAATACGGTCCGATCTTGACGTTTGAATCGATTTCGGCCCTGGGATCGATAATAGCTGTGGGATGTATCATGACTGTTCTCCAATGGTCGCCATGACCTCGGCTTCCGCGACCCGCTTTCCGTCGACGCTCGCAACACCCGCCAGTTTTGCCGCCCTGCCGCGGGATTTGATGATCTCGATGTCGAAGATCAACTGATCGCCGGGAACGACGGGCTGTCTGAAGCGGGCCTTGTCGATGCCCATGAAATAGACGAGGGATCCGTGCTTTTCCGGCGGAAGCGATTCAATGACCAGGACGCCGCCGGCCTGTGCCATCGCCTCGAGGATCAGCACCCCCGGCATGATCGGGTTCCGAGGAAAATGTCCCTGAAAAAAGGGCTCGTTGATGGTGACGTTTTTCAGGGCTTTGACGCGTTTGCCCGGTTCGAGTTCGAGAATCCTGTCCACCAGGATGAAGGGGTACCGGTGGGGGAGGAATTTCATGATGTCCGTGACGCTGTATACGCTATCCATTTTCCTCAACCTTTTTCAGCCGTTTTTCCAGTTCGGACAGCTTCTTTTTCAATTCGGGCAGTCCGGGAATGATGCGCTGGACCCTGAGCCACAGCTTGTGGGGCATTTCCGGAGACCCCGACACCACCTCGCCGTCGGGTACGGGCCTGCCGACGCCGGCCTGGGGACCCACGACGGCATTGTCTCCGATGGTGATATGTCCGGTGATGCCTGCCTGGCCGGCGAGAACGGCATGCCTGCCGATGACGGCGCTGCCGGCGATGCCCACCTGGGCCACCAGCAACGTGTCCTCCCCGACGGTGACGTTGTGGGCCACGTGCACCAGGTTGTCGGTCTTGACGCCCCGTTGAATCCACGTTCTGCCGAAAGTGGCCCGGTCGATGGCGTTCAAGGCCCCGATCTCGACGTCGTCGTCAATCTGAACGATGCCGGTGTGCGGAATTTTGTGGTAGTGTTTTCCGTCGGGCGAAAAACCGAATCCGTCGCCGCCGATGACGGTCCCCGGGTGAATGACGACCCGGTTGCCGATGCGACACCGTGAACGGATCGTGACATTCGGATAGACCTCGACGTCATCCCCCACGATGACGTCCGACTCGATGACCACCCCCGGATGAATCCGAACCCGATCGCCGATGCGAACCCGATCGCCGATCACAGCCGATGGTCCGATGGAGACCCGAAGGCCCATCCGGACGTCTTTTCCAACGTGGGCTCCTGAGCTGATATCGTCTTTGGGCCCGGGCGCGGGGAAGAGGAGCGCGATGGCTTTGGCGAAGGCCACCGCTGGGTTGGCCGCCGCCAGCACCGTGCGCGAGCTGTCCTGAAAATCGAGGGGAACGATGACGGCGCCGGCCCGGGTTTCGCCGATGCGTTTCAGAAATTTCGGGCGCGCAGCCAACGTGATGTCTGTCTCCGCAGCCTGATCGAACGGCGCCGCACCGGTGATTTCCAGCTCCGGGTTCCCTCGAACCTCTCCGCCGACATGCCGGGCAATCTGCGCAAGGGTCTGTTTCATATGGGCTCGCCCCGCTATTTTTTGTCGTACATCTTGATCAACTGATCGGTGATGTCGATGCTGTTCGGGTGATAAAGCGCCGCGCCTTTTTCAAGGATCAGGGTGTAATTCCCCTTCTTCCCGATGTTTTCCACCAAACCGAATACCTCTTTCTGCACCCGGCGGATCACATCGACCTCATACTGTTTGAAGTCATCGGCGGATTTTTTCTGGAGGGCCTGAAAATCCATGACCTTGATCTTGAAATCCCGGGCCTTGTTTTCCCGGGCTTCGGGTTTCATCACCATGGCCTCGGCTTCCAGCTTTTCCTTTTCCGCCTCCAGTTCCTTGCCCTTTTTCATCAGGGACGATTCCAGGGATTTTCCTCTTCTCTCAATCTCCGCTTTTGCGGCTTTACCGCCGTTCGACTCCCTGAGAACCCGTTGAAAATCGATGACGCCGATCTTGAGATCGGCGGCGATTGCCCCGGTTGCCAGCAATGCGGTGATGAGTACCATCACACCTGCGATTCGATAGACTTTCAAAACAACCTCCCACGCTCTTCAGCCGCCACCGAAGGGTGACGTCTCCATGTTGTTATTGTTGTTGCACGTCATCCCGTGACGCACATCCGTTCCGATTTTCAGACAAGGCTAAAACGCGCTTCCCATGGCGAATTCCCATTTTCCGCCTTTGCTGTCGCCTTCAATGGGATCGAGCCGGTAGCCGTATTCGATTCGAATGGGTCCCATGGGTGAATACCAGCGGATCCCGCCGCCGACGCTCTGGCGCAGATCCCCGAAATCGACGGTGTCCGAGTGCGCGTATACGTTGCCGGCGTCGTAGAACACCACCCCGACCATGCCGGCCTTTTCGATCAACGGAAAAATGTATTCGGCGTTGAACTGAACGAATTTCTCGCCGCCGATCTCCGCGCCGTCCTCGTCAAACAGAGCGATATCCCGCCATCCATAACCGCGAATGGTATCGATGCCCCCCAGATAGAATTTCTCGTAGTCGGGCAGAAGCATGCCCGACGACTTGGTCACATATCCGCCGCGTCCCCGCAGGCGGCCGACGGTGTCCCAGAACAGGGGAAAGTATTGCCCCACCTCTCCGATGACCTTGGTAAAGCCGATATCGCCGCCCAGTCCGGCGTATTCGAGGCTGATCTCATGAAGACCGCCGCGGGTCGGATTGAACACCCGGTCCCTGGAGTCGTAGCGGAGGGTCGCCAGGACCGAGCTGGTGGTGTTTTCACCCTTGAGCTCCTTCACGTCCCGGGATGCATCCTCGGTGATATCCTCGATCTCGCTGACGTCGAACCGATAGCTCAGGTAGGCCCGCGTGTAGTCGAAGACGGGATAGCCGAAGCGAACGGCCCCGCCGACCGATTCCCTGTCATAGGTATCATAGTCCCGGTCCCAGTTGTAGAGATCGAAACCCGCGGACAGCGGAATATCAAACAGCCAGGGCTCCGTGAAGCTCAGGGTATATCGAGTCGTCTGGGACCCCAGCTCCCCCCTCAGCATGAGCGTCTGGCCGCGACCGAACAGATTTCGCTGCGCAATGGAACCCATGATAAAAACGTTTTCCGTGCTGCTGTACCCGCCGCCGAAGCTGAAGGTGCCGGTCGGTTTTTCGGTGACCTCGAGATCCAGGATCATCTTGTCCTCGCCGGAGCCCTTGAGGGTGTTGACCTTGACGTCCTCGAAGTAATCCAGCCGATGCAGATTGGTGATACTCCGTTTAAGCTTTCGACCGCTGTAGAGGCCGTCCTCGTTGACCGTCAGTTGGCGTCGGATGACCTTGTCCCGCGTCTTGGTGTTGCCGCTGATGTTGATCCTCTCGAACCGCACCTGCTCACCCTGGTTGATCTCGTAGATAATGTTCACCAGAAGCGACTGATCGTCTTTCTGGATCAAGGGTGCGATATCGGCATAGGCATAACCCTCGTCGGAATAAATATCCGTCAGTCGCAGGACATCCCCCCGAACCACTTCGCGGCTGTAATAGGTCTCCTTTCGGATGTTGAGGGACGCCATCAGGTCTTCTTCCGGCAAAATGAGATCCCCCCGTGCCGAGACGTCTCCAACCTTGTAACGGGAGCCTTCATCGATCTTTATCGTAATGTAGATCCAGTCGCCCTCATAGACGATCTCCGGGCTTCCGACCTTGGCGTCCACATATCCGCTGTTGTGATAAAACGACGTCAGCAGGGAAGCGTCCTGTTTGAGGTTTTCACTGCTCAATTCTCCGGACGAGGTGATCCAGGACCAAAACCCTTTTTCCGATGTCTTCATCACCTTTTTGAGGTCCGATTCGGAATAGGCCTGATTACCGATGAACTTGATTTCCTTGATGCGGACCTTCCCGCCTTCCTCCACAACGAATTCCAGATCGGCCTGGTTCTTTTCCAGAGACAGCACGTTATAATCGACCTTGACATTGTGGTAGTTCTTCTCCTTGTACATGGATTCGATCCGCTTGATGTTACTCTTGACCATGTACATGTTAAGGATCGATCCCCGCTTGATGCTGAGCGCCTCCGAGACGTCCGTGTCGTCGAAAATCCGGTTCCCCGTAATCCTCACCCGCCTGATGGTCGGTTTTTCCTTGACCTCGAAAATAATCGCCTTGCCCTGGGGCTCATCCTCGGATTTGATCTTGATATCATCGAAATACCCCATGTTGTAAACCCGTTTCAAATCCTCCGACAGGGTGCCGGGAACGAGCGCCTCCCCTTCGCGGGTGCGGATGTTTCTCTTGATGGCGTCCTCTTCGATACGCTCGTTTCCGACAACCTCGATCCGAGCCACCGTCTCCCGCTTGAAGAGTCTCAGGCTGATGTCACCGACAAGTTTTTTCACCATGACGGAAAGGTTCTCCACCCCCCGCCCTTCAGTGAAAAACAGCATCGGCTCGGTATCCTCCACCGCCGACACCATTTTGGCATCGATGCTGATGCGCTCTCCGACACGGGTCAGGCTGCCCCAGATGACCTGCTCGGCATTCCTTTCCCGGCCGAAACGCCGAATCCCCGGGATGTCGGTGACAAGCGTCTGCCGAGCCGTATCCGTCTTTTCGCCGACGGCCACAATCTCGGCCCCTTCCTGTTTGAGATAGGACGCAATGACCTCGGGAAGATTTTCTTGCAGATATTCCCGGCCCTCCCGGGCATTGATCTCGAACGGCAGCACCACGACGCGGACGGTTTCCAGTGCCCAGGCCATGCCGGGGAAAAGCAACAATATCAACAACAGCGACAGCTTCAACGGTTTCACCATGTCACGTCCCTTTCAACCTGCCAGACGTTAATCATTCCTGTTTGCCCTCTTCCATCAGACGCCCTTCCGAAAGCGTCACTCGCCGCCGCATATAGGCCGCAAGCGCGGTGCTGTGGGTGACGACGACCAGCGTCATGCCCAACTCCCGATTCAGTTCATAGAGCAGTTCATGGACGTGTTCGCTGTTTTTTTTGTCCAGGTTCCCGGTGGGTTCATCCGCCAGGAGCAGCGCGGGGGACAACACCAGTGCCCTTGCCAGAGCCACCCGCTGCTGCTCTCCTCCGGACAGCTGGTTGACCCGGTGGGTCAGGCGATTGTCCAGTCCGACCCTCACCAGCAGTTTTCTTGCCGTCTCCTCCGCCTCGCCCCTGGGTCGACCGTTGATGAGAAGCGGCATCATGGCATTCTCGAGAGCGCTGAATTCAGCGAGAAGGTGATGAAACTGGAACACGAAACCGATGGATGCGTTTCGAAAGGCGGCCAGTCGATCCGAATTGAAACGGAAAACGTTCTCGCCGTTAAAGAGCAGCGTGCCGTGATCGGGACGGTCCAGGGTCCCCAGGATGTGCAGCAGCGTTGACTTCCCTATCCCCGAAGGACCGGTGACGGCCACGGTCTCTCCCTGTTGGAGAATGAAATTCAACCCCGTCAGCACTTCAATCCGTCGGTTGTCCGTATTGAAGCCTTTGTGGATGTTGCAGCCTTGTACCAACGGTGTTCCGTGGATGAACGGGTGTCTTTTGGCGTTTTCGTCAACCATGGCGCAGCGCCTCCGATGGGTTCAGCCCGGCTGCCCGACCCGCCGGATACAAGGTCGCCAGGAGGCAGATGGCCAAAGTCGACAAACCGATCAGGACGACCATGGACCACTCCAGCTGAACCGGCAGGGTGGTGATGTAATAGACGTCCGACGGCAGTTTGACGAATTCGTACCGTTTGAGCAGAAGGCATAAGAGGGTTCCCAGCCCCCCGCCGAGAAGGGTCCCGAAAATCCCGACGGCGACGCCTTTGAATACGAATATGCGTCGAATGGCGTCGTTTGTGGCGCCCATGGCCTTTAAGATAGCGATATCCCGTGTTTTTTCCATAACCATCATGATCAGGGAGCTTGAAATATTGAAGGCCGCCACCAGGACGATCAGCGTCAGGAGGATGAACATCATGGTCTTTTCCAGCTTGAGGGCGGAGAAAAAATTCCGGTTCATCTCCATCCAGTCCCTGGCGGTGTAGGGCGCGCCCAGCTCCTTCAGAATCGATTTCACGATCTTTCCCGCATCGTAGATATCGTCGACACGCATCTCGATACCGGTGACGGTCCGGCCCATGCGAAGCATCTGCTGGGCGTCTTCCAGACGAATGAACGCCAGGGAGCCGTCATATTCGTACATGCCGGTTTCGAAGATGCCGACAACCCGAAACCGCTTCATGGCGGGCATGTGCCCCACGGGCGACACCATGCCCCGAGGAGAGATCAGGTAAAGCTGGTCTTGTTCGATCACCCCCAGGGATCGGGCGAGCTCATGACCCAGAACGATGCCCGGCAAGGCCGGATCAGAACCGGCATCATCGCGCTCGAGGTCCCTCAACGCGGTCAGACCGAGGTTTTCCATCCCCTGAATCACGACATCCACGGCATTGGGATCGATCCCCCGGACAACGGACCCGGCAATGCCGACACCCGACCGCAACAGGGTCTGGGTGGTAATGAACGGCGCTGCCGATGTAACACCGTCAAACGCCTTCATACGTTCGCAGAGCCGCTGATAGTCCGTCAGCTGCCCGTCGGATCGCTCCAGCACGATATGGGGGTCGATCCCGAGAATTCTTTTTTTCAGGTCGGACTCAAAACCGGCCATCACCGCGATCACCACGATCAGGGCCATGACCCCCACCGTTACGCCCGCAACGGAAAGGAAGGTGATCAGGGAGATGAAACGATATTTCCGCCGGGCCCTGAGATAGCGTCCGGCGATGAACAGCTCAAATCCCATGACCGGACCCCGTCCGGGCCGATCCGTCCTGAAAATTCCGCCGAAGGTCAAATCGCCCTATTTCGTTTTCATGTGGGGGAAAAGAATCACCTCCCGGATGGATGCCGCATCGGTCAACAGCATAGCCAGTCGGTCGATCCCGATGCCTTCTCCGGCGGTGGGCGGCATTCCGTATTCCAGGGCTTCAATATAATCTTCATCCATGAAGTGGGCCTCCTTGTCGCCGGCATCACGATCCGCCACCTGCTGCAGAAATCGCTCTTTCTGATCTTCGGGGTCATTGAGCTCCGAAAAGCCGTTGGCGATTTCCCTCCCGGCGATAAAGAGTTCGAATCGCTCGGTCAACTCCGGCGAGGTATCACTCCGTCGTGAAAGGGGCGACACCTCCACCGGGTAGCCGGTGATGAAGGTGGGCTGGATCAGCTCGGGCTCCACGAGGGCGTCGAAAAGCTTGGTGATGACCTTTCCGAGACGGCCGGTTTTGGTCATTTTGATCCCTTTGTCCGCGGCAAGGGCGAGAAGTTTTTCCTTGTCGTTCAGGATGTCGGGAGCCACGCCGCCGATTTTTTCAAGGGATTCCGCAAGCGTCATTCGACGCCACCCTTTTGCGAAATCGATCTCGCTCCCCTGGTAGGTGATCCGGGTCGAGCCCGTCACCGTTTCCGCCACATCGGCGAACATCTCCTCGGTCAACGCCATCAGGTCCGTGAAGGTCGCGTAAGCCTGATAGAATTCGACCATGGTGAATTCGGGATTGTGCTGGGTCGATACGCCCTCGTTCCGGAAATTGCGATTGATTTCAAATACCCGCTCGAAACCGCCCACCACCAGGCGTTTGAGGTAGAGTTCCGGCGCAATGCGAAGATAGAGATCCATGCCGAGGGCATTGTGATGGGTAACGAACGGTTCGGCTTCCGCACCGCCGGGAATCGGCTGCATCATGGGGGTCTCGACCTCCAGATAGTTCCGGTCCAGAAGGAAGGTGCGCACGGCCTGGATGATCCGACTTCGTTTGACGAAAATATCCCGAACCTCGGGATTCATGATCAGATCGACATATCGTCTTCGATACCGCTTTTCCGGATCTTTCAGGCCGTGGAATTTTTCGGGCAGCGGGCGAACCGCCTTGCTGAGGAGGCGCACCTGGGAGGCCAGAAGGGTCCATTCACCGGTCTTGGTCTGAAACAGGGTACCGACCAGCCCGACAAAATCACCGACGTCCATCTGTTTGAACAGCGTATAGCCATCGGTCCCCACCTTGTCCTGCCGGACATAGGCCTGAAGCTGTCCACTCTGGTCCTTGAACCGGATAAAGGCGGATTTTCCGAAGCGGTTGACGGCCATGATGCGCCCGGCCACTGAAAAAACCGTGGTTTCCCGGGCCGCAATCCCGGGTTGGGTCTCCGAAAGCCGTCGTATGTCCAGGACTTCATGGGACACCTTGAAATCATTGGGATAGAGATTGACCCCCATTTCCTTCAGTTCCGAAATCTTCTGTTTCCGCTTCAGTAACACATCACTTTTTTCCATATCGTCGATTTACCTGTCGTCTATAGATAATTGAATCCCATGTGGGGAAAAATACGCTGGAATACAAGCGGCGAATGCTATGTCATTTAGAATGAGGTGTCAACCTTAACTTGCGGTGTCGACCGGGGTTCCGGCCGGTGGGCGATGCCATCATCCCGGTTGAGACTCGGGTCTCCGGGATGATGGGTCGATCCCCGTGAGGTCCGCCTATCGCATCCAATCCGGTATGCCGTCGTCCTTGTTGGATTCCGGCGGTTTCGGGGAGGCATCCGTTTCGGCGGCCGAGCCCTGAAGACGCGGCGGCGCGGATGGGGGTTCCGGCATGGGGGCCTGGGCCCGGCGAGGCGTATCAGATGCCTTGAAGGGTAGATATCCCGTCAGCTCCGGCTCCACGGCGGTATATCCCGCGAAGCCCAGAAACCCGGCCACATCCACAATCGCCTGACGCTCCGCCGGATCCGAAAAACCGTCCGCGGCGCTGACGTCGTACATGAAACGGATCAACAGGCGGATATCCGCCTCTTTTTTCAACTGTGCGACGGCGGCAACGCAATAGCCGTACCCGGCCAGGAAGCCGCCGGTCTCGTAAACGGAGAGGTATTTGGACAGCGTCTGGGTGATCTCCTCCTGGGTAAAAAAATTGGTGATCCCCTTTTCCGCCAGGCTGATGAGCAGCTTGTGTTCCTCGTTTGCACGATCCTTTGCATCTTTTTCGACCGTGCCGGTGTTCATGATGAGCACGGAGCCCGCAATCACCGCCTCGAAAAGATCCTGGTTCAAGCGCCGATCGATCTTGTTCTTGGTTTCGGTCGCCTTGCGTCTGGCGACCTCCGTTGCCGTTGACAATCCCTCTTTAAGCCGGGTCACGATATCTCTCATTGTCTTACCTCGCTCACTTGCCCTTCCAGACGGGCTTCCGCTTTTCAAGAAAAGCGCTGATCCCCTCCCGGGCATCCTCGGTGGTGCAGAGCCGGGCAAACAGCTCGGCATTATAGGTAAACCGCCGTGAAAACGGCATTTCCTGCATCTTGTAATAAAATTCCTTCCCCATGCGGACGGCCGTCGGGCTTTTGTCGGCCAGCTTGCGCGCCAGCGCCAGGGTCTCCTCCTCGAGCTTGTCGGCCGGGACGACCTTGTTGACCAGGCCCAGGGCTTCAGCCTCCCGCGCGTTGATCATGTCCCCCGAGAGGAGCATCTCCATGGTCTTTTTCTTCCCCAGCCGGTCTGCGATGGGAATGATGGGGCCCGTGCAGAGAAGGCCGACGTTGATGGCGGTGGTGCCGATCTGGGTATCATCTGAAATGACGGCGAAATCGGCGGCGAACACCAGGCCGGCCCCGTTGGCCACCGCGTACTTGTGGGCCATGGCAATGACCGGCTTTTTCATACCGGCGATGACGGCGTGCATCTTCTCCATCAGGGAGATCCATTCGTGGTATTCCGTTGCGGTTTTACCGGGATATTCCGTGATGTCGATGCCGGTGGAAAAGACCTTTCCGGCCCCTTTCACGATGACGACCCGAATGCTCTCGTCCGCGTCCAGTTCCGCCAGCGCCGCGTTCATTTCCCGTGCCATTTGAGAGGAGAATGTATTGAACTGTTCCGGTCGATTGAGGGTAATCATGCCGATATCGCCGTCTCTGTTCAAGATAACCGTTTCAAACGCCATTTGTGCCTCCTTCAAGTTTGATGTCTTCGTAAATCGCGGACATTCACGCCCATGGGTTTCAGCGTGTCGACCATGGGCCGTCCAAACAGAAAATCCGTCATCCGGGTGCCGGTAAGCCCCTTTTCCACCACCAATTGTCTCAGGCTGCCGTCGTAGCGCACCATGGTGCGAAGCCTTTCCAGGGATGCAGCCTCCCCCTGCCGAATCCCGGCGACAAGGGATCCGATCTCTTCGTAACCGCAGCGGGCCTGGTGGTCAAGCACCAGATCCCAGAGTCCCGGCACGCCGCCGATCAGATCTTTCCGGGTCAGCCGATCCGATCGGTACATCGCCTCGATTGCCGTTGTATCCCAACACTTCAGTATTCGGCATTCCACGGGCCTGTCGCCGTATATCCGGCACCCCTTAAGGACATCGTCGTAATACAGACACGCCCAGGTGTCCCCGGCGCCTTTGATCTTGATCAGATCGTCGGAAACCGGAAAGACGGCCCCTGCGATATTGTCGTAGGCCGGCTCCCCCCTGCGGATCGTGTAAAGGTGGTTCAGCGGAATAATCCCTTCATCCACGAGACGTCGATCCGCTCTGTGGAGCGTCGGCCCGCCCTTTTTGCAGCAAACCCCGCACCGTCGGCATTCCCTGACGATTCGATCACCCATGGCGCGTCACACGTCCCCTTTCCCGAGGCCCCGTCTCTTGAGGCCGGCCGTCAAGCCGCATCAGCAAATCCTTGAAATTCTCCTGCCGACACCAACGGGTTTATATAGCACAAGAGAACAGGGATTCAATGAATAAATGAGGGTTTTGGGAAATAGGCTGAAGGCTGAAGACTGAAGACTGAAGGGGTGCGTCTGCGGCGAAAGAGGCTTTGCACCCCTTCCGGCTTCGGTTTTCCGCCCTCCGCCCTCCGTCCTCCGCTCTCTGTCTTCAACCTTTAGCCTTCTGTCTTCAGCCTTCAGCCGCCCTTAAGCCTCTAAAATTCCCCCGCTGCGCATAGAGGCATTGACATTTCGATGGGTTTGGTCTACGGTCTATCCGTCGATGTATCATCATATTTATAGACCACAATCTGTTTGTCAAATATCGAGGCCGGCTATCAAGATCATATCCTTCCCCAGAGACATGCAGGCCTTTGCCGACCAGGCAAGGCGCCAGGGCGGAACCATCGCCTTCATCCCCACCATGGGATTCCTTCACGAGGGACACCTCTCTCTCATTCGGGAAGGGTGCCGACACGGAGACGAGGTGGTGGTCAGCATCTTCGTCAACCCAACGCAGTTCGGTCCCGGTGAGGATCTCGACACCTATCCGAGGGCGTTTGAACGCGACTGTGAATTGGCCGAAAAGGCCGGTGCGACACTGATTTTTCATCCGAACCGCGAGGATCTGTACGGCGAAAACTACCAGACCTATGTAACCCTCGAAAAACTCCCGTTTCATCTCTGCGGGTTGTCCCGGCCGGTGTTCTTCAGAGGGGTGGCGACGGTGGTCACCAAGTTGTTCAATATCGTCAAGCCCCACGTCGCCGTTTTCGGTGAAAAGGACTATCAGCAGCTGATGGTCATCCGCCGCATGGTCCGCGACCTCAACTTCGACATCCGGATCATTGGCGGGCCCATCGTACGGGAACATGACGGGTTGGCCATGAGTTCCCGGAACAGCTACCTTTCGCCCGAAGAGCGGAAACGCGCCCTGTGTCTGTCCCAGGCCCTCAATCAGGCCGGAAAGATGGTGCAGGCGGGTGTCCGAAACGTTTCCGAGCTCATCGCCGCCGCGCGAAAAATCATCGAGGTCCATCCCGATGCCGTCATCGATTATATCGAAATCTTCGATCCGGAGACCATCGAATCCCTCACCGTCGTTGACAGTCCGGCCCGCATGGCTCTGGCCGTCAAGATTGGGAAAACCCGCCTCATTGACAATACCCTTTTAACACCATAATATCGCCGTCTCCGGCCTCCCGCCCTGAAAAACGACCGGCGGCATGAGCGTCCGGTGAAAACGAGCGGTACCCAGATCGAGAGAAGAAGGAGAGTTACGCATGCCCGATAGCTACTATTTTACCTCTGAATCGGTAACCGAAGGTCATCCCGACAAGGTTGCCGACGCCATATCCGATGCCATTCTGGATGCCATCATGGCACAGGACAAACGCTGCCGCGTGGCTTGTGAGACCCTGGTCACCACCGGTATGGCCGTCATTGCCGGAGAGATCACCACCGACTGCTACGTCGATATGCCTCAGGTGGTGCGGGAAACCATCCGGGACATCGGATATCACTCCTCCCAGATGGGGTTTGACTGGCAAACCTGCGCCGTTCTGACCAGCATCGACCATCAGTCTCCGGACATCGCCCAGGGGGTGAATCAAGGCGAGGGCCTCTTCAAGGACCAGGGCGCGGGGGATCAGGGGCTGATGTTCGGCTTCGCATCCGACGAAACCGAAGAACTCATGCCCATGCCCATCACCTATGCCCACAAGTTGACCCGCCGCCTGGCAAAGGTCCGAAAGAACGGCGCCCTCGACTTTCTGAGACCCGACGGCAAGGCCCAGGTCACCATCGAGTACGAAAACGGCACCCCGAAACGGGTCGACACCATTGTCATCGCGGCCCAGCACAAGCCCGACGTCACCTACGATCAGCTCCGGGAAGCCGTCATCGAAGAGGTCATCAAAAAGGTCATCCCCAAAAGCATGATCGACGGGGACACACGATATTTCATCAACTCCACCGGCAAATTCGTCATCGGCGGCCCCATGGGCGACTGCGGCCTCACCGGACGCAAGATCATCGTGGACACTTACGGCGGCCAGGGCAGCCACGGCGGCGGGTGCTTTTCGGGAAAAGACCCCTCCAAGGTGGACCGGAGCGCATCCTACATGGCACGCCACGTAGCCAAGAACATTGTGGCGGCGGGCCTCGCGAAAAAATGCGAAGTTCAGATGGCCTATGCCATCGGCGTGGCGGAACCGGTTTCCATTCTGGTGGACATGATGGGAACTGGCAAGATTCCCACGAAGGTTGCCCGCGACATCATCCTGGACACCTTTGATCTCCGACCGGCCGCCATCATCGAGTATCTGGACCTCCTGAAGCCCATTTTCCACAATACCGCCGCTTACGGTCATTTCGGCCGGAACGAGCCCGGATTTACCTGGGAAGAGACCCACATGGCGGAAACGCTCCGGAACAAAGCCGGCGTGTAGCGCAGAAAGGAAAAGCTTATGACAGCGACCCACATCAAAACGGAATCAACCCGCTGCATGCCCCTGGACCTCTCCCTGCCATACAAGGTCGCCGACATGGGCCTGGCGGCCTACGGCAACAAGGAGATGCAGCTTGCGGAGAATGAAATGCCCGGCCTCATGGCCGTACGCGAGAAGTACGGCGCTGAAAAGCCCCTGTCGGGCCTCAAGGTCACCGGCAGCCTCCACATGACCATCCAGACGGCCATGCTCATCGAGACCCTGAAGATCCTGGGCGCCGATATTCGGTGGGCAAGCTGCAATATCTTCTCCACCCAGGATCATGCGGCGGCGGCCATCGCCAAAAACGGATCGGCCGCGGTATTCGCCTGGAAAGGAGAGAATCTCGCAGAATATTGGTGGTGCACGGAGCAGGCCCTCACCTGGCCCGACGGTTCCGGACCGGACCTTATCGTGGATGACGGCGGAGACGCCACCATGTTCGTTCACCAGGGCGTGGCCGTGGAAAAAGACCCGTCTCTTCCGGATCGGCAATACGACAGCAAGGACATGATCTGCCTCATGGACCGTATGCGACTGAGCCTTGAAAGGGATCCCGGCCGTTGGACGCGGGCGGTTCGAAACATCCGCGGCGTTTCCGAGGAGACCACCACCGGCGTTCATCGCCTTTATCAGCTCTCCGAGAAAAAAGAACTGCTGTTTCCGGCGTTCAACGTCAATGACTCCGTCACCAAGTCCAAGTTCGACAACCTTTACGGATGCCGCGAGTCTCTGGCCGACGGCATTAAACGGGCCACCGACGTGATGCTCGCCGGAAAGGTGGTGGTGGTGTGCGGCTACGGCGACGTGGGGAAAGGATGCGCGCATTCCATGCGGGGATACGGCGCCCGGGTGCTCATCACTGAAATCGATCCCATCTGCGCCCTTCAGGCCGCCATGGAAGGATTTGAAGTAGTGACGATGACGGATGCCGCCCCCGTCGGAGATATCTTCGTCACGGCCACGGGATGCTACCATGTCGTGACCGGCGAGCACATGGAGCAGATGAAAAACGAGGCCATCCTCTGCAATATCGGCCATTTCGACAATGAGATCGACATGAACTACCTGGAGGACACCCCGGAGTGCACCTGTGAGAACATCAAGCCCCAGGTGGACAAATGGACCCTCAGGTCCGGTCGGACGATTCTCGTGCTGGCGGAAGGCCGGCTGGTGAATCTCGGCTGTGCCACGGGCCATCCGAGCTTCGTCATGAGCAACAGCTTCACCAACCAGTGCCTGGCCCAGATCGAACTGGCCACCCGGAAATATGACATCGGCGTCTACACCCTTCCCAAAAAACTGGACGAGGAGGTGGCCCGCCTTCATCTGGCAAAACTGGGGGTTCGCCTGACCCGCCTCAACGCCTTCCAGGCCGAATATCTCGGGGTTCCGGTGGACGGCCCGTTCAAGCCGGACCACTACCGGTATTAGACGCGTCGTATCGGAACACACTGCACACCCGGAGGCCCCGGACGATGTTCGTCCGGGGCCTTTTTCAGATGCTGTTGTACATATCGTTTTCCATCGCTTCCAACGGACAACCTGGAGGTCCGCAGCTTCATTAACCCGCAGCATCGAGTGCAATGAAAAAAGAATATCTGCTCGGCCTGTTGACTGTCCTCCTCTGGTCAACCTCCGCCACCGCCTTCAAGCTGACCCTCGGGTACATGGATCCCGTTCAATTGCTTTTCTACGCGACATTGGCCTCCACAGTGGTGGTGTGGGCGATTCTGGCCGTCCAGGGAAAAACCATGCTGATCTTTTCCCTCAAGCCCCGGGAGTACCGGATTTTTCTGGGGCTGGGATTTCTGAATCCCTTTGTTTATTATCTCATGCTGTTCAAAGCATACGCGCGCCTTCCCGCCCAGGTTGCCCAGCCCATCAATTACACCTGGCCCGTCATGCTTTCCCTGTTGTCGGTTCCCCTCCTCGGGCAGCGGCTGACCCGCATCGATCTGACGGCGACCCTCGTCTGCTATTCGGGCGTGGTGCTCGTATCGACAAAGGGGAGCCTGGCAGGGTTCAGATCCCTCGATCCGATCGGTATAATTCTGGCGGTTTCATGCACCGTCATATGGGCGCTCTACTGGATCTGCAGCATCCGCATTAAGGCGGAGCCGATCGTCGGGCTGTTTCTCTGCTTCGTTTTCAGCCTTCCCTTTACGGCTGCGAGCTGCATCCTCTTCTCGCAGCTATGGGTGCCGGATGTCATGGGGCTTCCGGGTGCCGCCTGGGTGGGATGTTTTGAAATGGGCATTACCTTCGTGACCTGGCTCACGGCCCTTAAATTGAGCGACAACGCCGGCAGGGTCGCCAATCTCATTTTCCTCACGCCGTTCGTATCCCTCGTGTTTATCCATTTTCTGCTGGGAGAGACGATTTATGTCACCACATTTGCCGGCCTGGTGCTGATCGTTTCCGGCCTGCTGATGCAGAAGATCATGGCCGCCGGCCCATGATCGCCGAAAGTTGAGGAACTCAATTTTCGACTTTCATAGGCCTGTACCCGGTCACCATCATAACAGTCGAAAGTTGAGGAGAAAGAAAAAAAGCCGCTTTTGACTTAAATCAACGCGGAATTATCCTTTGTGCAGTATACAGCTTCACATCATCTGAAGATCTGGGACTGAAGGAAGTCGGACGGCCCGCCGGCCGGAGGCGCCCCTCTTCAGTCTTCAGCCCAACCCCCTGATAAAGGAGAATCCATGAAAACCGTAAGAAAAATACTTGAAATAGACGAAGAGAAGTGCGACGGCTGCGGGCAATGTGTTCCGGGATGCGCCGAAGGGGCGCTCAGGATAATTGACGGCAAGGCCCGCATCGTGGAGGATCGGTTGTGCGACGGGCTTGGCGCCTGTATCGGTGAGTGCCCCCAGGGAGCGCTTCACATCATCGAGCGGGAGGCCGATGAATTCGACGAGGAGGCGGTACAGGCCTATCTGGAGGATGTGGCGAAAGCGGCTGAACAAGCCCCTGCTTCGGGCTGCGGCTGCCCATCGGCCCAGGTTCAGGTCCTGGCCCCCTTTTCCGCCTCAAAGGCCGCACCGTCGCCGGCATCGACGGCCGGTGAAATTCCCTCCGCGCTGACCCACTGGCCGATCCAGATCCGTTTGATTCCCCCGAACGCGCCGTTTCTCAGGAACGCAGACCTTCTGATACTGGCCGATTGCTCGGCCGTCGCCTTTCCCATGGTTCACCAGAAACTCCTGAAGGGGAAGGTCGTGATGATGGGATGCCCGAAGTTTGATGACGCCCAAGACTACACGGAACGTTTCAAAGCCATCTTTGAACAGGCGGAGATCAACAGCGTCACGGTGGTATTCATGGAGGTCCCCTGCTGTTCGGCCCTCCCCTCGATCGTCCGAAAAGGGATGGATAAAGCCGGCAGGAAGATTCCGTACCTGGAGATGGTCGTCGGCCGGAAAGGCGAGATCATCGGCTGAAACGAAACGTTCGGCCTTCGTTCCGCAGGCACAGGACGAAGGCCGACGATCAGGTCTGCCGTTGCTTGTGTTTGGCCGACAGGATCGGGGTGTTGACCACCAGCGCGGAGAGATCGTCCGATCGTCGGATGTCGAGCTTGAAAGCCTCCTGATCGATCTCGAAGTAGCGGGATATCACCTCGACCATATCCTTGTGGAGGTTTTTGATGATCTCATCGGAAACCTCCAGTTTATCATATATCAGTGCGAATTTAAGGCGTTTTTTGGCGACATCCTTACTGGTGTCGTCTTTTTTGCCGATCATCTTTCGAAAAAAGCCGTTTAGCATAAGGCCCCCCTATCTCCCAAGACCGAGTTTGTTGCGAATTCTTTTGAAAAACCCTCCCTGGGCCTCTGGGACCTGTATCGGAAGATCTTCATGCCCGTTCAGGCGCATGGCAATACGGCGAAACGCTTCCCCTGCCTTGGACCCCTTCTGCAATGCCAACGGAATACCGGTATTGGTGGCCACCACCACCTGATCGTCCATCTCCACCAGCCCGATGAGCTCGATCGAGAGGACATCCACCATATCGAGATGACTCAGCATATCCCCCCTCGCGACCATTTCGGGAACGATTCGATTGACCACGAGCTTGGGGGTGATGGAGCGGGCGTAGAGAAGACCGATCACGCGATCCGCATCCCGGACCGCGGATACCTCGGGAGTGCAGATCACCAGCGCTTCGTCGGCGGCGGCCACGGAGTTCTCGAACCCCCTCTCGATCCCCGCGGGACAGTCCATGAGAATAAAGTCGAACTCTTTTCTGAGCTGTTCGCTGAAGATGATCATGTCGTCGGGCGTCAGAGCATCCTTGTTGTCGCTCTGAGATGCGGGAATCAGAAAAAGATTCTCCACCCGCCTGTCTCGAATGGCCGCCTGTTTCAGCTGACACTTGGACTTGACCGCATCAACGACGTTAAACACGATCCGATTTTCCAAGCCCATCACGACGTCCAGGTTCCGGAGCCCGATGTCCATATCGACGACGGCAACCCGTTTTCCTTCCAGTGCCAGTGCGGCGCCGATGGAAGCGGTGGCCGTGGTTTTACCCACACCCCCCTTGCCAGAAGTGACAACAATGATTTTCCCGTCCAATGTTTGACCTCATATACTGTATGAATTGATCTTCGTAATACGGTGCATCTCATCGCACCTGCGGCCACGGCAACCGTCCGAACGGATTGACTTCCAGGTAGTTATCCACCACAATGGTTCCGTTTTCAACGTGGGCGAACTCAGCGATTTTTTCAGGGGAAGAAGGAAGCCCCGCCGCGACAAAACTGCCGATCTGTATCTGCGTCGGTCGGAAGTCCAGCGCAAACACGATGTTTTTTTCATTTTCGGGTTGGCCCGCGATGGCGGTTCCCATCAGACTCCCCAGAATAACCACGTCTCCCCCGGCGATCACCTCGGCGCCGGGGTTGACATCCCCCATGATGATCAGATGCCTTTCAGCGACGACCCGCTGGCCCGATCTCACCCGGCCGGCCAACATGAGCACATCCGTGCTGTGATGATGCCAGGATTGCTCCATGTCCCGAATTCGCATGCGCTCTTCCGGAAGAATCGACCGTTTGACAATCCTGTTTTTTTTCTCAGCGCGTATAATCGAACTCACGCCGTAAGTGTCTTTTATATAGGTTCCGAGTGTGTCAAACAACTCATCATGCCCTTCGCCGACATCGATGGTGACGGCGCCGTCAATCACCTGCTCTTTCAACTCACTGAGAAGTCTGGTGATCTCTTGAATAAGATCTTCATTGCTTTCCGTGGGATCGACGATGATACAGAGGTTTTTTCCGACACCCTTGAGCCTGATCGGTGTTTTCTCCTGATCCATGTTTTTCATCCACCTTCACCGTAAACGCTTGCCGCCGGCACATTCCCGCCAGTTGAGCGGGCATCCTGCTGAAATAACTCTTCCGGACTATAAAGAAGATCGGATATCCTGTCAATAATTGCATTTGCATCAACCGCACTGAAAGTTCCCGCTGTGTTTTTCCCGGACACCTGCCGGATCCGCGCAAATATGACTTTATCCTTGACGAAACCTCGATGACGGCGATTGGATAGCGGTGCCGGCCTGTGAAAGTCGAAAGTTGAGTTTCAACTTTGATGACGATGACCGCTCACTCCCATGAAAGGCTGAAGGCTGCAGGCTATAGGGGTGCGCCGATGACGAACGGACCGCTGATCCCCTTTCAGCCTTCAGCCTTCAGCCTTCAGTCTTCAGCCTACATGCGTCATCTTGCCGGCTGCAGGATCGGTCGCAGATAGGCCCCCCAATACCCCAGCCCGACAAAAACAACGCCGCCCACGGTATTGCCGATGGTTACCGGGACGAGATTGTCCACCAGGAACGCCGTCCACGTCAGCGTGCCCACGTCCACGCCGGCGGGCACGATCCCCGCCCAATGGCTCAGAAAGATGCCGGTGGGAATGAAATACATGTTGGCCACGCAATGCTCGAAGCCGATGGCCACGAACCCCATGATCGGGAAAAAAACGGCGAAGATCTTGCTGATGACCTGACGGGACGCCAGTGCCATCCAAACCGCCAGACAAACCATCCAGTTACAGCCCACCGCCCGGACAAAGGCCTCCGTAAAGCCGAGGTGGACCTTGGCGTGAGCGACCTTGACGGCGGTTTCACCCAGAAGTCCGCCGCCGGTTTTCCACAATCCGGAAAGATAAAAGAGAAGCGCCAGCAGTATCGAACCGACAAAATTGGCGACGTAGACCACGCTCCACTTGGCGAGGACCCGCTGCCAGGTGACCTCGCCGATCATGACGCTGGACACCATGAGGCTGTTGCCGGTATACAGCTCGGCACCCGCGATGACCACCAGCATCAGACCGATGCTGAACGCCGCTCCCCCGATGAGCTTCTTGATCCCCAGACCCAGCTCAGGGGGAAGATCGAAGGTGACGGACGCCGAGAAAAGGCCGCCGAAACCAATATAGGCCCCTGCCAGCGTGCCTAAAACAAAGAGAGAGATCCACGGCGAGTTGGCCTTGGCCACACCGACGGTCTGGGCCACCGTTTCCGCGATAATCCTGGGCCCCTTGTCGTCGACGCCGGGGACAGGGAATTTCTGCCACATGTTTTCCAGACGATGAAACACCTTTTTTTCCTGCTTGAATTTCCGTTGAACCGCCTTCTGAACCACATCGGTGATCTCATCCGGCGTAAAAGGCTTTGCCAGAAAATCCATGGCACCTCGTTTCATGGCTTCCGTGGCCCGATCCACCGATGGATACCCGCTGAACATGACCACCGCCGAATCGGGCGCCCGCTCCTCCAGCTCGGCGATCACGTCGAGCCCGTCGAATCCGGGCATCTTCCAATCGCACAGGATTACTCCGTAATGGTTTTGGCTGCTGAGCTCAAGGCCTTCGGCGGGATTCTGGGTGGTTTCCACCGCAAACCCATCGCTTCCGAAGATGGCTTCACAGGAACGCAGCACAGCCGGGTCATCGTCTATCACCAACATCCGTTCTTTCATGTTTCCTCCTTGCCTTCAAAGATTTCGGGGTTTCAGGTGCATGTGTCCCTTGGGTACGGGGGCAACCGGGGGCGAACACCCTGGTTCACCCCTACATTTTTATTTCCGGTCTCGGACAGGTGCGACCGAGAACGTTTTCCGGACCGAAGCCGTCAATTCATCGGGGGTAAACGGTTTGGCGATAACGCCGTCCGCACCGAATTCGGTTCCCCTCCGGATGGTTTCCGGTATCAGATAGCCGGTCATCATCAGGATCGCCGTTCCCGGAAATTTTTCCTTGATCACCCGAATCAGCTCAAACCCGTCTCTTCCGGGCATCTTGATGTCGGTCAACACCAGATCAAAGTCCCCTTCACCTCTCAGGACGGCAATAGCCTTGTCGGCGTCTTCCGCCCAATGGACGGTCGCACCCTCCGCCTTCAGGATTCTCCGGCAGCTTTCCACCACCATCGCATCATCGTCAACCACCAGTATTTTCATGGTCGTTCATCCTCGTTTCGCTATTGGGGTCACGATTGCGCGCAGCCGCTCCGACGCAAGGGAGCCATATGGTGAATCGGCTGCCCTTCCCGAGTTGGCTCTCCACCCGGATCCGGCCGCCGTGACGTTCGATGATACCTGCGGTCACCGCAAGCCCGAGTCCGGTTCCCTTCCCCACTTCCTTTGTCGTAAAAAACGGATCAAAAAGCTTGTCAAGGTGCTCGGGGGCGATGCCCGTCCCCGTGTCCCGTACGGAAATTTCGACCCCTTTTTCACCGTCGTTTTCACGCACGGCCGCCCGGATGTCGATCTCTCCGCCGGGGGCCAGCGCATCCAGTGCGTTCATCATGAGGTTGATCATGACGCTCTGAATCTGATTTCGGTCGAGTTGCAGCACCGGCAGTTCACCATCGGCGGCGTAGCGGAGGACGGCCCCCTGAATCAGCGCCTGATTTTCCATGAGTTCGACACAGTCCTCCAGCAGACGGCCGATATTCAGAGGCTCCGTATCCAGGCGGCTCTGGCGTGAAAAGTCCAGCAAACCTTTCACGATCCTGCGGACCCTTTCCGTTTGCAGGGCGATGGTTTGCAGGTCCTCCCTGAGCTCCTCCGGAAGATCCTTTCGACGAAGCATCAGATGGGTAAAGGTGAGCACCGCCGTCAGCGGGTTGTTGATTTCATGGGCCACGCCGGCGGCAAGTTTTCCGATGCTCGCCTGCTTCTCCGACTGTATCAGTCGCTTTTCGCTTTCCGCCTGATGCTCCTGATCCCGCTTTACCAGGGAGTCGGTCATTCTGCCGAACTCCTGCTGAAGCAGCCCGATGTCACTTTTGGAGATGGGGCCGATATCCGGAGAAAAATTCCCCCTGGAGATTTCCATACTGGCCCGGATCAACTGATTTACCGGCCGCATGATGCGATCGGCCGTAAGCCATCCCAGGGTGATGGCCAACAGAACGCCGGCAAGGGTGATCAGTGCGAAGACCCAGAGGGCTTTCTGCCGAACGTCCCGATATTTCGCTTCCAGAACCCCGACATAGAGCATCCCCACCCGACGCTTCTCGATATCCAGAATGGGTTCATAGGCGGTGATGTACCAATCGTTCACCACATAGGCACGATCCGTCCATTTACGGCCCTCGATGAGGACACGCCGGGTCACCTCCCGGGAAGCAAAGGTTCCGATGGCACGCTCGCCGTCTTTTTCCAGAACATTGGTGGAAATTCTCAGGTTTCTGAAGAAAATGGTTGCCGTGCCGACGTTGTGCCCGCGGTAAACCTCGTTGCGAAAAACCGTGCCGCCGATCTTGTCCACGATGGATTGATCGCGATTGAGAAGCATCCCACCGTATACGGCACCGATGATTTTTCCCTTCCGCAGGACGGGAACGGCGGATGCGACGGCGAGGCCCCCAGTCTCCTCCACCATGGGCATCAACCCGTCCATCATCTCCGACCCGGCATCGACGAGGCGGGTCCGTATGCGGGATTGTCTCGCCAGGTCGGGATGTTCGGCCGCAAGGGTCCCCCGATCGAGTACCACCGTCCCCGAGACCGTATGCTGCCTTTCGAGGGCTGCAGTCGCGATGGGCATCCGTCCCGCGGCAGCGTTCGTGACACCGTCGCCGATACGGCAGAGCCATGTGCCGTCGGCTGAGACGATACCGGCGAAATCAAGGCCCAATCGCCTCGCGATCCGCTCCATCCGCGATTTCAGGATTGCCTGTTCGCCCATGACCACGGCATCGCTGAAATCAGCGGCAAGACAGGTGGTTTCCAGCGACAACCGGATGGCCGCCACCCGGTCGTCGTAAATCACCCGCGCGACATTCAGATCCTGTTGGACGCGGTTCCTGGCTTCGTTCAACACGGAATCGTACAAAAGCTGCCAGCCGACAATCAGGCATACGGTCCCGACCAGCAGCGACACACCGAGAAAGCTGAAGATGAGTTTGGATCGGGTCGAGTAAAGCATGATACCTCCCGGCAAAGACGCAATTGGATTGGCGGTAAACTGGGGTGCCGATGGGTAATCTGGGACAAAGCAATTTAAATGCCAATGTCATTATCGTTGCCGATGGACGAACCGACTTGCCCGATCCGGGGCCGGCGTCGTCGTAAATAAAGACGGGCGTCGGACCTGCTGCGAAGGTTGCGGACCTCTTTTTTTCCGCACGCGAACCTGAATTCGCTCGTCGATCCCGGTCTCCGAATGCGGGCGCGATCGGCAGAGCGGCTTGTCAGTAATTTTATCAGCCTGTAAACATCGAAAAACAGGCATCGACGCCATGTCCCGACATTCCGCGCATCGAATTTGACAGTTTCCGGGGATGTCCCTATTTTCAATATTCGAAGAAACCGATCGCCATTGCACTCTCGTTTGCCTGTGCAGGCGGAACATGACATGTCCCGGGTAGATATCCAAACAGAAAGGGAGGAACCCGATGCGTTTTCATCACCGCAAGGCATGGATGGCGGGTTGCCTGTGGGTCGCCGCTGTTTTTCTCGGATCCGTATTACCGGCGCCCGCGGAGACCACGGATCAACTGGTGATCTTCGTCCGGCCGGAAGCCTCGGCGGTCGCGCGGGCATTTCATCGGGATGCCCTGCCTGAAATCGAACGACTGGCAAAGGCCATGTCGGTTCGGGTTTCCCGGATCGACGTCCGCAAGGGCGCACCCGAAGCGGTCGCCATCACGCCGCTCATCGTCTATCAGAACTTTCGGGGTCGGTCCGTCTATCAGGGGCGGTACACGACCCTCGATCGGATCCGCAATTTCATCCGGACATCCCGGTACGTCCCCCAGGAACCAGGCGGCCTCGTTCTCAGGGACATCCCTGTCCGGCAAACCGGTCGAGCGACGATCTGGGCGCCGGTCAAGATCGCTCGCGTGACCGGCTCTCCGCCTCCCGCCTATGACCACGATGCCTTTGTCAGGGAAGCCAGGACCGCCATGGACGAGGGCTTTACCCGATTCAAAACCGTTCAGGAGGTGCGTTTGAGCCGGGCGGATCGCGGATTTTACATGGACCTGTACCCATGGCTCGCAAACGACGGGACGCTGTTCCTTTCCCTTGCCGTATATTCGCAGTTTCATTGCAAGGCACCGGTGTTCGAGCGGAAAAAGGATCCCCTGACCGGTCCCTGGTCGGAGCGGCGACGGCTGTTTCGCGAAGCGGCGCGGATTCTGGAAAAGGCTGTTGACGATCAGATCGCCGATACCCGGAGCGGAGACGGGTTTGATCCGGTCGAGACATCCGTCAGGCTTGCGACCTGGGACGAGATCGGGCTCCCCCTTCCCGAGCCGCCCACCCGATCGACGGCGGTTCAGCCGACTGCCGCCGGAATACCGCGATCCTGGCGGCTCAGCCGACCGGGGCCTGAAGATCCGCCGCTCATTCAGTTTCACTTTCAGACCCCCCTGGATCATTATCGGGGAGAGGTCATGCGCTGCGATGGGAGAATCGATCTTGTCGAAAATCGGCTTCTGGAAGGCGCGACGGGATGGGTAACGGCCGACCCGGGGTCCGTCACCATGGGCGACGGCGGCCTGGACGACGTTCTCGGAGGCCGTGCCTTTCTGGATGTGCAGCGCTATCCGGAATCCGCCTTCACCATCAACACCATTCGGAGCCACGGGAATCCCCTGGCCTACGGGCGGATGTCCCCGGCGTCGGTTGAAGGCATCTTCACCCTGAAAGGGCGGAAAACCCCGCTTTCCGTGACCATGGAGATGGAGCCGGTTTTCGGCCCCGACAACCGGCCGCTGCTGCTGGCCCGGGGCGTGTTCGATATCGATCTGGACATGTTCGGCATCGAAGGGGCCGACGGCCCGTCGCCGGCAAACCGGACGCTCGTCTTCGATCTCTTTCTGCAGTTCAGGCCGGAGGCGGAATGACGCCGCTTCTCACATGGCCTTCGCAATTTCTTCACCCAGAATCCTCACGGCAGACCGGATCTCCGCCTCACCGGCCATGGTGTAATTGAGCCGCATGGTCGCCTCCCCCTCTCCTTTGTCGACGTAAAAATATTTGCCCGGGACGAAGGCCGTGTTCCGTCCCACAGCCCCTTTGTAAACCTTTTCCATGTCAAGATCTTCGGGGCCCTCCGCCCAGATGAACATCCCGCCCTCGGGGCGGCTCCATCGCATGCCCCTGGGGAAATAGTCCGCCAGCGCGGCGGTCATGGCCTCCTGGCGGGGCCGGTATATCGAGAGAATTTCGGGGAGATGGCGCTCCAGGTATCCCCCGGAGAGGTATTCCGCGGCCAGGGCCTGGCTGAAGGTGCCGGTATGGAGATCGGTGCCCTGCTTAACTCGAACGAGCCATTCCCGGATCACCCGAGGAGCCGCCGCAAAACCGATTCGAAGGCCCGGAGCCAGGACCTTGGAGAGGGTGCCGACATACATCACGTGCTCCGGAGCGAAACTTTTGATGGGGGGAAGGGGCTCGCCCCGGTACCGCAGATCGCTGTAAGGATCGTCCTCCACCAGAAGGGCGTCGTGCCTCTGGATGATCCCGGCGATCTCCCGCCGTCGCGCCAGGGGGATGGTCCGTCCGGTGGGATTCTGAAAGGTCGGCACCAGATAGACGAATTTGACGCCGCCGCATGCCAGAACCCGCTCGAGATCGGCCGGAACCACGCCATCCTCGTCGGTGTCGAGGCGGACGTATTCCGGCTCGTAGGGCGTGAACGCCGAAAGCGCCCCCAGATAGGTGGGGGCTTCCACCGCCACCCGATCGCCAGGGGTAATCAGCACCTTGCCGACGGCATCCAGAAATCCCTGAGAACCGCTGGCGATAATGATCTCCTCCGGGGATGCCGGAATGCCCTTTTTCGCCAGGTGCCCCGAAAGCGCCTCCCTGAGGGGCATGAACCCCTCCGTCAAATCGTACTGGAAGGCGCCCGAGCCGTATTTTCGGATGACGCGGGCGGAGAGTTCATCCATGATGCCCATGGGGAAACTCTCGGGCGCCGGGATGCCCCCGGCCAGGGAAATCATCCCCGGCCGGGAGACGACCTTCAGGATTTCACGGATGGCGTTGTCGTGCATCTTCAGGGTTCTGGCGGCCAACAAATTTTCAAATCGCATGGCTTCTCCTTTTTCCTCCGTTTTGGGGTTGAAGCCATTTTAAAGCATGTGGTAGATAAAAACAGATACACATTCTCAAAAAAAACAGCATAACAGATTCAAGAGCCCGGGCCGCTGATCCGCCGCTGCGCTCAAGCGGCAATAAAACGCACCGCTGAAGGGGCGTTGCCGTACCACCCGGCACCGCTTCCCGGTCACCATCATGAAAGTCGAAAGTTGAGATCCAGGTCTGTTTTCCGATATCGAGCCCTCGCAGAGGAAATCGAAGCCAAAATTCACGACGGCACCTATGCCCCGGGGGAAAAGCTGCCGTCCATCCGGCAGCTGCATCGTCGGCTGAATTTGAGCATCAGCACGATTCACCAGGCCTATATCGCCCTCGAGACGATCGGGCTCGTGGAGGCCCGGCCGAAATCCGGCTATTTCGTGAGTCCGGTCTCCTTAAAAAACCTCGAGACGCCGGTATTGCCCGCACCGGCAGCCAAACCCCTCAGGGTCGAAACCACCGGAATGGTCAACTCGGTGTTGAAGGCGATCTCGGATCCCCGAATGCTCCCCCTGGGGTCGTCCACCACGGCGACGGATCTTCTGCCGCACCGGCAGTTTGCCAGGATTTTCAAAACACTCTCCGAAAGGGACATCCGGAAAATCCTTTCCTACTCCCTGACCGAAGGCCACCCCGGTTTGCGCCGTCAACTGGCGCTGCGCATGATAGGGTTCCTCAAAGGCGTCTCCCCGGAGGACATCGTTATCACCACCGGCTGCATGGAAGCGGTAACGCTGTGCCTGCAGGCCATTCTGAAGCCCGGAGACACCCTGGCCATCGAAACGCCGACCCATTTCGGATTTCTGCAGCTTTTCAAGGAGATGGGAATCATGGTTGTGGAGGTTCCCACCCACCCCAGAGCCGGGGTGGACATCGACGCCCTGGCGCGCATCCTCGAAAGCACCCCGATCCGCGCCTGTCTTTTCATGCCCAATATTCACAATCCCCTCGGCACCCTGCTCTCGGACGAGGGCAAGGAGCGGTTGGTCAACCTCTTGAATCGTCACGACGTTCCCGTGATCGAAGACGATATCTGCGGCGAGCTCTATTTTGAAGGGCAGCGGCGGCCGTCCCTGTTGAAGACCTGGGACCGCAAAAACCTGGTGCTCACCTGCTCCTCCTTCTCCAAAACCCTGGCGCCGGGATTTCGCATCGGCTGGGTCCTGCCGGGTCCGCGGTTCAAGGATAAAATCCTGCGCCTCAAAGCCGGATCCACTGTCTGCACCGCGACGCCGGACCAGGAGATCATGGCCCGCTTTCTCGAAGGCGGGGCCTACGAGCGGCATCTGAGAATCCTCAGGGGCGCCGTCAGGAACCAGACCCTTAAAACGGCCATGGCGGTGAAAAAACATTTCCCTCAGGACACGCGGTTGTCGTTTCCCGCCGGGGGCTCGCTCCTGTGGATCGAACTCAACCGACGGATCGACGGCATGACGCTCTACCAACAGGCCCTCGAGAACCGGATCGCCATCCTGCCGGGGGCGGTCTGTTCGGTTTCGGGAATGTTCAGAAATTTCATCCGGATCGGCTGTGGCGCGCCGTTTACAAACGAGACGGAACGCGGGATTGAAACCCTCGGGCGGTTGGCCCGTCAGTGCCTCCGTGAGTGAATCCGTCGATGGACACCCTGGGAAATGCGGGACAGGGAGCGTGTCAATCGAAAGCGTCGACGAGTGTGTGAAAGGACGCCGGAACCGGTGCCTCGAAATGCAGATGCCGGCCGGATCGGGGGTGACGAAACGCGATTTCGGCGGCATGGAGCGCCTGCCGGTCAAGACGAAGACGGATCCGATCCGATTCCGTCAGCCGGTCCTCGATGAACCGGAGAAAAACGGTTTCGTCCGTGCCGTAAATCTTGTCGCCCACCACGGGATAGCCGAGAGCCAGAAGAGTGGCGCGGATCTGGTGCCGTCTGCCCGTTGCGGGGATCACGGAAACCAGACTCATCAGGGAACCTCGGCGAACGAGGTCGAACCGGGTACGGCAGTGCCTGCCCTCGCTCAATGGTTCTGAAACGGCACCCGGCGGTATGAACCGCAACTTTTTCCGTACAACGCTCGTCGGGTCGGGGACAAGCCGGCCGTCGGCCGTCACGGGTCCTTCGGGGAATCGCCCCTCGACCACGGTCGCATAGCGTTTTCGGACCTGTCCCGAGGCCATTTGCCGGCCCAGCACCGAAGCATCGCGGGAATTCCTGGCCATGACCACGATGCCCGACGTCTCCCGGTCGATGCGGTGCACAAAAAAAGGACCGTCCGACAAGGATCGGGAACGGATCATCGCCCAGAGGGTATGGTGAAAGTACCGCCCCCCCGGGTGACAGGGAAGGTTGGCAGGTTTATCGACCACGAGAAGGGCCTCATCCTCGAAGAGGATCTCGTAGGCGTCGTTCACCCGGGGCTCCGGCACATCCTTCGGCAGGTATTCCAAAAGGTCCCGGGGCTGCAGCACAGCATCGACGGAAATCGGCCGGCCGTTCACAAGCACCCGTGCCTGAGCGATTTCTGCCATCCAGGCCCCACGATCCAGGTAGGAAAATCGTCCGACCAGAAAGTCCGTCACCCGGACCCCCGCCTCACGGGGGGATATCGTCACCCGGGAGCGCCGCTTCATCGTCAGGGTTCGCTGTTCACCATGTCGATCAACCGTCGCAGCCGTCCGAAACTTTTTCGGTTGAAATCGATGACGAGCCTTGGAAGATGGGAAATCTCCTTCTCATCGATCTCTTCGGGAAGACATTTGGAGAGCGCGATGGTGCCGCCCGGCACCAGGATATCCTCGAAATCGTCCTGCAGTCTTTCTATGACGGATTGATCGAGCGCGTGATGGATTCGGATCACCAGTTTGTCCGCCACATATCTGATGCTGTGGAATTGCCGGTAAAAATGATCGATCCGCGCCACCGCCGCCTCGGTCGATTCCACCCGGTCAAACAGGCTGAGGTCCTCGGGGCTGATATAGCCGTGGGCCATCAACTCCGTTTTAAGGAATCCAAGCCAGTGGGACCAATAGGTGCTGCCGGGGGGATCGATGAGGACCAGCGGGATAAGGTCCCGCTTTCCGGTCTGAACCAGGGTCAGGGTTTCCATCGCCTCGTCGAGGGTGCCGAAGCCCCCCGGAAAGAGTGCGACGGCGTGGGCTTCCTTCAGGAAGGCCACCTTGCGATTGAAAAAGTATTTATAGGTGATGCTCCTGGGGTTCCCGTGGATGACCGGATTCGATTTCTGCTCGAACGGCAGTCGGATATTGACGCCGAAGGAATGCTCGGCGCCGGCGCCTTCGTTGACGGCCTGCATGATGCCCGGACCGCCGCCGGTGATGACCATGTACCCGGCATCCCGCAGCTCTTCTCCGAGTTGAACGGCCATGCGATAGGCGGGCGCGTCCGGCTTCGTCCGCGCGGAACCGAAGACCGTCACCTTTTTGACATGTCCGTAGGGCCCGAAAATCTTGGATGTAAAGCGCATTTCCTTGAGCGTGGTGTTCATGAGCTTGAGGTCCGCCTTGTCGTCGTCCTCCTGACCCGCCTTGAGGGCGGCGATGATCATCTCACGGATCAGCTCCGGACTCTTGATGCCGCCGACCATCCCGATCAAGGCTTCGATGGTTTCGTCCGCAGGGCCGTTTGAGGCGTGAAAACGCAGTTTCATTGTATTATCCCCGAGTGCCGGGCGCGATGTCGGAACAGCTTCCGATGAATATTTCATGGGTGGAGGGTCTCCTTGTTTTCTATGCGTTACCGGTGGTCGATGAAGTCGCGGGGCGCCCGGTCCGGTCAATCAATCCCGGACGATCCGTTTGATATCCGGCAGGGTTTCCGGACGGCCCCTGACCATATAGCGGCTCTCGCCGTCCCGGCGGGTCACGTTCTCATAGACCCCGTCATCCCGACGGACCAGCTTGGTGAACCCCAGGTCCTTCAGCTGGGCATTCCCCTTCGGCATGCTGACGGCAACCCGCGATATGAGTCTTTTGACGGGTCCCCCGCACATGGGGCATACCGTCAAAGGGTCGTCCGCCATGGACTGCCGGATCTCGAAAACCGCTCCTATCCCGCAAGGGCCGCCCGTGTGCTCATACTCATAAACGGGCATCGCCTCTCCTCCTGTAACTTCGCCTGTGGGTGGGGTATTCAGGCCGACGGGCGCCTTCCTTCGGCTTCAGACGCATCCCGACCGCTTGCCGCTGATGTCAAGGATGCATACTCTGAACACCGAAACGCGACGCATCTCTGCATCCGTATAGGAAAAGCGCTTCTCATCCGAATAGTGGGTCATGATAATGTCGAGAGCGCGGCGTTGGGACGCCGGCTCGAGGATGAAGTCCACATCGCCGATGCCGATGACGCTTTGATAGGTCATGCCCCATTTGCAGGGCGCCTCGCCGGGGACCACCGAGACGTCCGCGTCGAACTCGAAGCAGACGCGTCCGTTCTTTCGAAGCAGATCCAGTTTTTTACCCTCCCGGGCGGAATGAAAATAGAGCGCTTCGCCGTCGTATCCAAAGCTCATGGGAACGATATAGGGTCGGTCGTCGTCCATCATGGCCAACCGACAGACCCGAGCCTTCTCGATGACGGCATCCATCTCGGATCGCAGCGTCATCGCCTTGTCCTTCCGTCTCATGCTCACCTTCCTGTAAAGATAGACTGAAGACTGAAGGCTGTAGGCTGAAGGGGAGCAAGAGTCCCGTTCATCGTAGATGCACCCCTTCAGTCTTCAGTCTTCAGCCTTCAGCCT
>NZ_JBFXGG010000010.1:57660-59248 GCF_050178255.1 Desulfococcus sp.
CTTCAGCCTTCAGCCTACTGTGATAACAGCCGGTGTCAGGCCTTTTTCTGTCCGTAGGTCCTGAATTTTTCGATAACACGCGCCATTTCCGCATCGGACAGGATCTGTGGCGTCCCCACGGTGCGGGCCTGGTAGTAGATCCGGGCCACGAATTCGATCTCCTCCGCTGCGGCAAACGCCGAAGGCAGATCGACCCCGACGGTCACCAACCCGTGATTGGCCAACAGAAGGGCGTTGTAGTCGCCGATGGCGCCCGCGACGCCGGCCGCCAGACGCTCCGTCCCAAATGTCGCATAAGGGGCCAACGGAACTTTCTTTCCGGAGAATCCCACCAGATAATGGACCGGCGGAATCTCCCATCCCAGGCAGGCCATGGTGGTGGCGTAGGGGGAATGGGTATGGACAACGGCGCCGACTTCAGACCGAACACGATAGAGGGCCTGGTGAAAGCTGAGTTCGCTGGTGGGCGTTCGCGTGCCGTCGACGACCTCTCCGTCAAGGGTCAGTACGACCACGTCCCCGGGTGAAAGCCGGTCGTAGGCAATGCCGCTGGGCGACACCGCAAGCAGTCCCGATTCCCGCCTGAAAACGCTCAGGTTTCCGCCGGTGCCCGTGGTCAGGCCGGATTGGACCATCCGCATCCCGAACTCGACCACCAGGGCTCTTTCCTTTTCCATCAGCATTCGCTCTTGGGCCATGCATCGCCTTTCCGGAATCCATCGTCAACCGCCTCGGGAATCTCTCGTCAGATTCACCAGAATGAGGCCGTAAAAACTTCCGCTCTTATCGGATCTGAAATGCCAGCCCATGTGACCGCGGCAGTTCCCGCACAAAGCGAGGCACCAGGAAAAACCGGCAAACCAGGTAAACGCCGGGGTGGGCGCGCCTGCGTTAACGCACCCTTCAGCGGCCGCGAAGCAACCGATTTCATATACATAACCGGAGGGATTGTTGAAGACGTGGGCAAAACGACCATTGACGCTGATCTGGTCGGCAGCCTTTGCGATCCTGCCGCCGCAGTGGATGCATCGCAGCCATCCCTCGCCCTCTTCCACCGCGCCGTCGGTCTCCCGCATCGGAAGGCCCTTGAATGTTCCGATGCGGGGCCTGTCCATCCTGAAGGCTTCAATCCGGTGAAACCCGGCGGTTTCGATCCCGCCGGGGACCGCCATAACCCTTTCAGGCGAACAGGCCATTGTCGAACTCCGTCGATTTGAATCGGTGTTCCGGCATGTGCAGTGTCTGTCCTTTACCGGTAAAATCCCTCATATACCGCAAGGCTCGGCTTTCATGTCCGCCGGCATCACTTCCTGAGCACGGAATATTAAAATATAACGTGATCTCAACGGTTAGTAAAGAGCGATTTCAGCGGTTGCGACGATACCCGTTTTTGGACGGTCTCTTGTCAATTGGGACTCAACTTTCGACTTTCATAGACCGGTGCCGGGAGGATGCGGCCCGCGCCCCTTCAGCGGTGAGTTTTAGTGCCGCTTAAGCGCAGCGGCGGATCAGCGGCCCGGACTGTTTGAGCGCAAGCGAGTTTCCGGGCCGCCCGGAGCAAGCTTCAGCGGCACCTGAACGAAACCGC
>NZ_JBFXGG010000011.1:0-58755 GCF_050178255.1 Desulfococcus sp.
AAAAATTGGAACAAAAATCAGGCCATCAGTCAGATGAAGGATCGGAATCATAACCGCGAGCCGGAGACCGCGGCGGAAGATGCAAGTGGATTCCGGTATGCCTGTACCCGTGCAGGACCCTCACTCGGCTTCATCAGAGCCTCTACACCAGACGGTTTGCCCGCAGGTCATACCTCAAAGTAGCCTGTTTTCGGGCTGTGGCTCCTCTCGACAAATCACCAATCATGGAAAACCGTTTACCCGGGAATCACACCCTAATCACATCCCGGGGTGGCTCCAGACTTCCGGACAAAAACATTCAGCCACTTTTCGTTTTCCCTGCCGGGTTTTAGGTCCCCGGTTTTCCAGTACCGGAGCACTGATAGCTCCGCGTGTACCTTGATAAGCTCATCAAATCCGCTTCGGCGGCCCCTCCCAGCCGCCGCAGGCCATGAAGTCGCTCATCCGCACCACAACCGGTTGGTAATAGCGCGACGCCGCGATCTTTCCCAGCCCCTGGCTGAGGTGGTCGACGAAATAAAATCGCGGCGCTCCCTCCGGGAGGCATCGACGATCCTGGTGGTCCGACTGCCGCCGCCGCACCCCGCAATCGGGTCAACCCCGTATTCGCGGCCTATCCCGGGCGTAGAAGCGTCCGTCGGAAAGGATGCCGCATCGGTGATACCGACTCCAGCCGCGGAAAATACAGGATCGATCCGATAGGTTTTTGGGGGATGACAGCATATTTTCCAGATATTGGGAAGTAAACCGCATCTTATTTTTCGGGACGATCGGAATGCCCCCTCATATTCCAGGTGCTCCAGGCGGCCGGGGCATCCCCCTCGCGGGGGAGAACCCGGCAGGTCTGTCGGACACCACCCCAACGAAGGAGTGACACATGATTATACCCCCTGAAATCACCTGCCGAAACGTCGACAGCAGCCCCGCCCTCGAGTCTATCATCCTCGAGAAGGCGGCCAAGTTGGACGAGGTCCATGACAAGATTATGAGCTGCCGGACCGCCATCGAAAAGGTCCAGGAGCACCAGCGCAGCGGAAGCCCGTATCGCGTGCGGATCATCGTCCGGGTGCCGCCGAACAAAGAGCTCGTCGTCAGCCGCGATCCCGGCAACGGCGACGTGAATGAACGCCTGAAAACCGCGGTGAACGATGCATTCGACACCATGCGCCGGCAGCTGGTCAGGTTGAAGCAGAAGCAGCACGGCGATGTCAAGGTCCATGAAACGCCGGGTGTCATCGGCCACGTGGTGCGGCTCTTCCCCGATGAGGGTTTCGGGTTTCTCCGCACCCTCGAGGGGCGTGAACTCTATTTCCACCGGAACAGTGTGCTTCACGATGACTTCGGGCGCCTCGAGGTCGGCACCGGTGTGCGGTGCTTTCCCCGGGAGGGCGAGAAAGGGCCCCAGGCGAGCACCGTGCAGATCATCGACAAGCCGGGCGCGGCCATGGCCCAGGTGCCCGAGCCGAAGGTGGAGACGCCGGAAGGCTGGAATCCGTGAAAAATCAGGCCTGCCGGCGCGCAGGGGCGGGAGTCAATGATCGGTGCCCGCCCCCGCATCGGTCAACTCGAGGCTGAGCGCCCACAGTCGCTGCCGAATCTCTGCATCATATGCCTGAGCGTGGGCCTCGGCCTGGGTCATTCGATCGAAATAGGCGCCGCTCACCCCATCCACATCGGGGGAGACGGCCACGTAGACCTCGACCTCGGCGCCGGATTCGGCGGTGCCCTGGGGCGTGCCAAAGGCCTGTCGGACCATCTTGGTGTCCAGAAGGCTGCCGGGATGCAGGCAGTTGACGGTAATGCCGTCCGACTTGAGCCGTCGGTCCAGCTCAATGGTGAACATAGCCAGGGCCAGCTTGCTCCGGGCGTAGGCGCGCATGGGGCTGTACCCGTCGGCGAGCATGAAGTCCTCGAAATCGATGGCTTCCTGGGCGGCTGAACTCACGTTGACGATCCGGGCGGCTCCCGAAGCCCGAAGGAGCGGCAGGAGCAGAATAGTCAACAGAAACGGGGCCAGGTAGTTGACCGCCATGCAGAGCTCATGCCCCTGGTCGCTCCGGGGCCGATCCTTCTTCCCGCCGGGGACCGGGAGGACGCCGGCGTTGTTGATCAGGACATCGAGGCCGTCGTGGGCGGCGAGCACCTCCGCCGCCATGCGCCGCACCTCGGGCAGCGACGAAAAATCGGCGACATAGAATTCCAGCTTGTCGCTGCCGGTTTCCCGTCGGATCTCATCCCTGGCCGCGCGACACTTTTCCGGATCGCGGCCGTGAAGCAGCACCCGGGCGCCCATCTGCGCCAAGCGCTCGGCCGTGATTCTGCCGATGCCGTCGGTGGCGCCGGTGATCAATATGGACTGTTCGCTTACGGGTTTCATGTGGATACCATCCTTTCCAGTCAATCGGTTGATCCCCCGCGAAGGGGGAGGCTCCGGTCTGTCCCTGTTGAATGCGGCCCCGGCACCGGGTCCGCGAAGCGGATCATGAACATCCATAATGTCCTTCGGATGCCCGGGATGGGTAAATGTGGGAAAGACCCCATTTCATCGCGGAAATGCCCCTATTGCCTGAATTACCATCAGCCATTCCCCCGCCTATACATCCCAGGAGATCGCCGAGGCGGCGGGAATCCCCGGGAAGGAGCTCGCAAAGACGGTGCTGGTGAAGCTTGACGGCGCACCGGCCATGGCCGGTGCGCCGTCGAGCCTCGAAATCGACTTCGGCTGAATACATCTTTTCCGCCATGACAATGCGGCACAAAACCCATTTGATTTCCCTCCTGAAGTCCGAATATTAAGATACAGCGATGGGCCGATTGAGGAAACCGACCCACCACATCGATCTGAAGTTTTCAAGTTTCCTCCCAAGTTTCCCATGAACCGAAAGGAGGCATCATGTCTGAGTTCGTGATGCTCACGCGGCTCTCTGCCAATGCCGTCCATCTGCCGATGGCGCTGGAGGAGCTCGAGAAAAAAATCATGGCGCAGATCCGCTCCGAATGCCCACGGGTGGAGTGGCTCCACAGCTACGCCATTCTGGGGCCCTATGACTACATGGACATCTTCCGCGCCCCCGACGACGCCGACGCGTTCAAGGTGGCGACCATCATCCGCTCCTACGGATATGCCCATACCGAGATCTGGGGGGCGAAGGAGTGGCAGGCCTTCAAGGCGCTGATCCGGGATTTGTCCAGGGAGCAATAAAACCCGTCGCCGTGAGCTGAATGACAAAGGTCCCCTGAATCCTCAGCTGCCAAGGAAAACCCCATGCCGATCTACAACAAGGACATCGGCGACCCGGAATCCCTGCGGGAGGCCGCCGAGAGCGGCAGGATCCGGGAGCTGGAAGGGTTCGGCGCCACCCTCGAAGCGAACATCCTGGAAGAAATCCGAAAAAAAAGCTGGGGTCGCCTCCGGACCCCATGGCATGTCGCCGAAAAGGTCGCCCGTGCCTATGTCGCCTATCTGGCGGCGGACGAGAGTGTGGGGAAGGTGGTCGTGGCCGGCAGCTTCCGGCGCCGAAAGGCTACCTTCGGGGATCTCCACGGCGGGGTCCTCGGGATCAGATGAGAGAGACGCCCAGCGCAGCGCATGCCGAACCGCTAATGCCCCGCAGCGCTCGTCTTCTCGTGGCGGCGGCGGATCGCCTCGGCGATCAGCGGGGCGAGGTCAAGGATCTCCATGGCGGCGGGCCGCTCCGGCGTCTGGACGAGGGAGTTGGTGGCGATGATGCTGCCGACTGGATGGGACATGAGTCTTGCCACGGCGCCCTCCACAGGCAGCGCGTGGGTGACGGCCACCGTGGCGGGGAGCCGGCAGCCGCGCTCGCCGAGGGCCTCGATGGTCGAGATCAGGGTCCTGCCGGTGCTGATCATGTCGTCGACTACGATCGGGGAGCGGTCCGCGATCTCGCCGATGATCCGCCGCACCGCCACGCGCTCGCCGCTGACGCGCTCCTTGTGGACGTAAGCCACGGGCAGGTCCAGGTCGTCGGCGTAGCGCTGGGTCAGCTTGACGGCGCCCAGGTCCGGCGCCACCAGCACGGCGTCGCCGGAGACGATCTCCTTGAGGCGGCCGGCGATCAGCCGTGTCGGGAGGAGGTGTTCGACGGGCAGGGAAAAGAAGCCTTCGATGGCCGGATTGTGGAGGTGGACGGTGATCATCTGGTCCGCGCGCGTCGCGATCATGTCCGCCAGGACCTTGGCCCCCACCGGCTCCCCTGTATCGGTGCGGCGATCCTGGCGGGCGTAGCCGAAATAGGGGACCACCGCCGTGACGCGCATTGCGCCGGCGCGCCTGGCGGCGTCGGCGATGAGGAGCAGCTCCAGCAGGTTCCGCCCCACCGGCGGCCCGGTGGACTGGACGATGTAGACGTCGCTCCCTGCCAGGGAATGACCGATCCTGACCTGAAGCTCGTCATCGGGAAAGGCCTCGATTCGGCATGTCGTCGCCGTCATCCCGAGGCGGCCGACGATCGCCTCCGCCAGGGCGGGGTTCGCCGTGCCCGGTATGAGGGAAAGGGTCATGGCCGCGAGATCCGATCCAGCGCCTCTTCGATCACCCCCCGGGACGCAAACAGGGAACCGGAGACGGCCAGGCAGACGGCGCCGGTGCCGGCACTGGCCAGAAAGCCGCAGCGGGGGATCGACCATCCGCGGCCTTGGTCTCGGGTACGGGGTCTTTTCATCATAACAGCCTCCCTGGAAATGGTTTTCGAAGAACGTGGCCACATGAAATCATGACATGCATAAGGTGGGCACGGCCGGCTGCCACGGCTGATATCGGCGGTCGTTTCGGGGATGGGGATTCGCGGCGAAAAGGCTGGTCCAATGAGATGTGCAGGGGGAGATATGTCGGGCACCCGCAGGATAGAAATTCGCACAGGATCTCCCGCAGATGCAATACAGGTTCGAATGTATATGGCGCGTGAACTTCCTGTATGAAAAGGCTTGCGCAGGCCGGCGCCGGCGGCGGGGTCTCCACAGGCCCCGGCGCCCGCGGGTATGTCCTGAGCCCATGCAAGATAAGGCCTCGGACCTATTCACACTTTCGGGCGGATACCTTAAGCTTACATCAGATTGACGGATCGTTTCCTTTCAAATCCGTTCAAATCACAGAAGAAACGCAAAGAAGGCCGCTGTGAATTTCAAGACCGCAAAGGCTGGGCCCATGTTTTTACTCGTCATGTTCATCATCCTGTAGATCGGGATCATCCCTGGCCCGGAGAGGGCATCCGCCGTGCCGGTGCGCGACTGTCCATCAGCGATGCCGTGGCGGACGAGCTTCTCGCGGACAGCGCCGTTTCCAGCCACTGTATCGACGTCGGCACCAAAGAGGGGATCGTTGCCCTGAGCGGCAAAGATGGCGGGAATACGGCGATGCAGGTCGGAATGCCTATGAAGGCGGAGCGTTCATGGTGGACAACAACCTGGTCGTGAATCAATAATGGACGATGTTTTGCAAGCAAAGGAGTCGTCATGCAACCAATCCAAACCATGAAACACATATCACTGGAAGAAATGAAGCGCCTGACCGGGCTCGCGGGTGAGGTCTGCGTCTCCGTGTACATGCCCGTCGAACAGGCGACCAGCACCATCGATCCGCCCCGGATCCGATTCAAGAACCTGCTGAGGCAGGCTGAAAAAGCGATCGCGGAGCGGTCGCCCAAGAACAAGGAGATCTACGCCAGGATCGAGGATGGACGCCGTCTGATGGAAGACCCGGATTTCTGGCGCCCCCGAAGCCACGGCCTGGCAGTCTTCATCACGCCGGAAAACTTCTGGGTTTACCAGCTCCCGATCCCCTTTGAAGAGGCCTTTTGGATTTCGAACCGTCCGGCGGTAAAACCCTTGATCCCCATGTTCATGTCCGACGGGCGGTTTTACATCCTGGCGCTGAGCCAGTCGCAGATCCGCCTCTTTTCCTGCACGCGCTTCCATGTGATGGAAATCGACCTGATGGACGTCCCCGCCGGGATCTCGGCATCGCTCCAGTATGACAGCAAGCATTACCAGATCCAGTTTCATACGGGCACGGCCGCCGGCGCCGGCGACCGTCCGGCGATGTACCACGGCCAGGGCGCGGGCATCGACGACCGCAAGGATGAAATTCTGCGGTACTTCCAGGATGTGGACCGCGGCCTGTCGTCCATTCTGTCCGAAGGGACGGTTCCCCTGGTGCTGGCCGGCGTCGACTACCTCCTTCCCATTTTCCGGGAGGCCCTCTCCTACCGGTGGGTGATGGACGCGGTCGTCACCGGCAACCCCGAAAATCTCAGGGCCGAGGAACTTCACGAGAAGGCCCTTGCCATCGTCAACACAGCGCTGGAGAAGAAGCAGCGGGAGGCTGAAGCGCGGTACCGCGAAGTCGCCGGCAAGGGCTACACCGCCGCCGGCATCAGAAGCGTGCTGCCCGCCGCTGCCTATGGGCGGGTGGACACCCTTTTCGTGGCGTCGGGCGAGCGCCTGCCAGGCACATTCGATCGGGAGAAGAACGAGGTGGTCCTTGCCGAGGAGGGCGCGGCGAACGGCGCTGAGGACCTTCTGGATCTGGCCGTGGTAGAGACCATCCGCGGCGGCGGCGACGTCTACGTCCTGAAAAAAGAGCGGATGCCCGAGCAGCATGCCGAGGCCGCAGCCATCCTCCGCTACTGAGATACCGCCATGTACGAAATGGACCGGGCGCCCTTCGGGGAACTTCGGGGAACCGAACGTGCGCCTGGGGGAACGAAACGGATCGTGCTTTAAAAAACAAACCACCGCCGTCAAGCAATTGACCGGTTGAAAGGAAATCATCATGAGCAAAAAAGACGCTTATCTTGAGAAACTTCACTCAAAACTGGATGAATGGAATGCAGAGATCGACAAGCTGAAGGCCAAACTCGATGCCGCGGGGGCTGAAAAACGGGTCGAATACCAGGAGCAGATCCAAAACCTCAAGCAGAAGCAAAAAGAGGTCGAGCAGAAGATGGCCACGATGCGCAGCGCGGGAGGGGACGCCTGGGAGGATCTGAAAAAAGGGGTTGAAAGCGCCTGGGACGCCATGGAATCTGCCATGAAGGCGGCCAAGTCCAGGTTCAACAAATAGAACCCTCGACCGGTTCGCCCGGGCCCACGGGGGGCTTGCCCCTATCGTCAGACGCCCGCGGATCGGCGATCCGCAGGCGTCCTGTCAAATTTGCGCAGAATTGGCCGGCCCTGGGCATCCAGGCTCCCGGTCCAAATGAAACCTGCCGGCGGTATACGGCGAAAGCGGCGCCACAATGCGTGAACCGACCCAATTGACAAACAGGGATTTGGGAAAATGGCAAAAAAGGTGACGGATCATGTCTGAATCGATCTGGATCGAGGGCATCGGCTCCCTTGCGGGGCTGCTGACCACCTTCAGCGCCCTGCCGCAGCTGGTGACCACCTACCGGACACGGGACGTGGAGAGCTTCGACCTTCGGTTTCTGGTAATGCTTTTCTCCGGCCTCTTCCTCTGGGCGATCTACGGCGTTTTCATCGGCGCCGCTCCGGTGGTGGCGTTCAACGCCATCGGCTGCCTGCTGTGGCTCCCCATCATCGTGATGAAGATCCGCAGCGCTGCGGCCGGGAGGAGCCGGGGGCGCCGGGATCCTTGACAGAAGCCGCCTCTCCTTGCCGTGTCATCTGGCGCACCAACACCTTGCCTTCGCGGTGGACACCCCTGCCGTTCGGCTGTCCGTTCCCCCTGTCGGGCCGGAAGAGGACGTGCACCTCCAAGTGTTCGCGTCATGCCGGGCGCACAACGAAAAAAGGGCTGACCTTCATCAGGCCAACCCCTTTTAAAACTGGTGTTTTTGTGGTGCCGAGGGACAGAATCGAACTGCCGACACGGGGATTTTCAGTCCCCTGCTCTACCGACTGAGCTACCTCGGCGCACCAAAAACGAAGGCATAATTATTAGAAATCCGTTCGGATGTCAAGGGTTTTTTCCGAGGTCACCCAAAAAATATTGAAGCAGGGCGCAAGCGGCCACCGTGGCGGTCTCGGCCCTCAGAATGCGGGGTCCCAGGGCCGAGATGGTGAACCCCGCGGCTGCGGCGGCTGCGGTCTCGGTGGAACTGAGGCCTCCCTCGGGGCCCAAAACGGCAAATACCGTCCCATAGGAGCCGGCCTTCGACAGCGCAAAGAGATCCCGGGAGCCCTCGGGCGCCTGTTCCCAGAAGAGAATTTTGAGATCGGCGCCGTCGGCGGCCGCAATCATGTTTTCAAAGGAAAGCGTTTCCCCAATGTCGGGGATGCGGCTGCGGCGGCATTGTTTGAGGGATTCGGCGGCGATCTTTTCCCAGCGCTCCCGTCTTGTCCGAAGCCGCTTGGGATCAGGTCGGGCCACCGAACGTTCGGCAATGAAGGGAATCCAGCGGACGATGCCCAACTCCGTCAACTGCCGCACGAGGGTGTCCATCTTTTTTTCCTTGAGAAAGCCCTGAGCGATGGTGATACCCAAGGGGGATTCCGTGTCCGACGGAATTCGGGAAAGGACCGCCGCCATGACGCCGGCTTCGGAGATTTCGGCGATTCGGGCGTCGTATTCAGCGCCCCTGCCGTCGAAAAGGCGCACCGGGTCCCCCGGCTTCAGGCGAAGGACGTTCCGGACGTGCTTGGCGTCACCGGGGGAGAGGGGGACGCTGCCGCCGTACGTCCGGAAATCGTGGACCGCTTCGGAGGAGACCTTCTCAAATAACGCCTCGATAACCGATGTATCGACATGAAACCGGCGCATGGTTCATCCTGCCTTTTGGCCTTCGGGTTGACCGCCCGCGCCTATGGTGGGCCGGATGATGACGATTGCAGCCGCGGCGTTGTCGAGATACCGCCGGGCCAGCTGCCGCAGTTGTTCTCGGGTGATGGCGGCGTAGTCCTCGATCATGGTCCGACTCCATGCGATCTGCTCGGGATGCTTCCGTGAGCCGGCGAGGACGGTATTGAGCCAGTAGCCGTTTTCCTGCTGGAGATCCTTGATGCCGGTCAGTGTGGGATCCAGGGCGCGACGCAGTTCGTCGTCGGTGACACCCTGTCGGACTATGGCCGATGCGATATCCTTGACCGCCCTTACCACCTTCTCGGCATCGTCGGGCTTTACGCCGATAACCGCCGACATGACGCCGTAGCCCGGATAGGCTCTGCTGGGAACGTTGTAGGCGTCCTGATTGTAGGAGGCCCCCATTTGTTCGCGGATGACCTCCCGCATTCGGTCCGAAAACACGGCGGAGAGGATCGATAACCGTCGGGTTTTCTCGATATCCCAGATGTCATCGGTAGGGTAAGCCACCTGGATCAGTCCTTTGTCGATGCGGGTTCGGACCGGGATTTCCAGGGTTTTGCCTTTGGGAAAGGCGATGGTACCTGCGGGGCCCTCAGGCGTATCCACTTTTCGGGCGGGAAGGCTGCCGAAATAAGCGGACGCCAGTTCCAGGGCATCCGCCGTCTTGAAGTCCCCGACAATGGAGAGCTCCAGGGGAGCGTTCTCGAGGGCCTCCCTAAGCCATGCCTCGACGTCTCCCAGGGTCAGCCGGGATACGTCGTCATATGCGGCGAGGCCGAAGCGGGTGTCGCCGCCGGCCAGGAACCGGGGACCCCAAAGGCGCATGGCCCCTTCGACGGTCTGGGACAGTGCCTCATAAGTCTGACGATATCGCTCCAAAGTCAAGGCAAAGGCCGTCTCCCGGAATCCCGGATCCACCAGTCGGGCGTGGAGCAGCTGAAACATGAGAGGCATTTCCGTCGTGACGCTTTTAGCCTGGAAGGCGAAAGCCTCGTCCGAGATGTTCAGGCGCACCGCAGTGTTCTTGCCGGCCAGGGCCTGCTCCAGGTCGTCCCGGTTCAGGACGCCCAGGCCGCTTTCATTGACCACCGCCTCGCTGATCTGGGCGAGGCCGGGTTTGTCCGCCGGTTCTGCCGATCGTCCCCTTCCGAAATTCAGGTTTGCCGTGACCTCGTTGGCCTTGAAGGTTGTCGGCTTCAGATTGAGGCGAACGCCGTTGGCAAAATCAATCCGGGTGATCCCCAGGTCGGGAATCTCCTCCCGGCGGACGATGCGGGCCGTGTTTTCAGGCGGATCCAGGTAGGGAAAGGTCGCGACGGCTTGGGTTTCCGGGGCGGATACCGGCGTTTCCACGCTGGACTGGTAAGCGCTCAGGATAAGACTTTCGGGATCATTCGACGCTTCGGATATCCGGGCATTGCCGCTCACCATGACCAGCCGGTGGTCCGGGGCCCAGGCCGATTTGAAGGCGTCGTGCACCGCTTCCCCCGTCAACGCCTTGATGAAAGGCGCATACAGATCCCGCTGTTGTTCGGGCGATTGGAAGACCCGGTTCATGCCCAACTTGCCCATGATCCGGCGAGCCAACATCGGGCTCTCCCGTGTGGAGGCGTTTTTGACGGCTTTGTCCAGGGCCGCCAGAAAGTCTTTCTTCACCCGGGAGAGTTCCGCTTCCGTGAAGGGGTGTTCGAGGGCCTGCCGCAGTGTGCGGTCCAGGACTGATAGGGTCCTTTCCCAATTTTCCGGACGGCTCTGGGCGGTGATGTAGGTGTAGAACACATGAGGAGGATAAATTTCCGATGCGGCGGCAGCGCTGGTGAACGGGGTGTCCGGCTGTCGTATGATCCGGTCGAGGCGGTTCTGGACAATCTGATTGGCGATGTCCAGGGTCAGCTCGCGCCGGCCACGGTCAACGGAATCGGGCTCAAGAGGGATGTTCTGGATGACCTGGAGGGTGGTGTCTGTGTCCCCGGCTTCTCCTTCGAAGTGATAGAAAGGCCGGATACCGCTATGACGGACCTCACCCATGTCCGGTTCCGGCCTTGCCGGTGCTCTTGGGGTCATACCGGCGAACTCTTCCCGGATCATGGGGTCAACGGCGTCGGGGTCGAAATCGCCGACCATGACGAGGATCATGCGTTCGGGTCGGTACCAGGTATCGTAAAAATCCTTTAACAGCGCTCGATCGGCCGAGAGAATGGTTTCCTTCGTCCCGATGGGGATCCTTTGGGAGATGCGGTCATTCGGAAGCTCGAATTTGAGCGTTTCGACGAAGGTCCGGAACTCGGCTGAATCCCGGGTTCGCATTTCGGCCAGAATGACCTTCCGTTCCCGTTCGACCTCGGTTTCCAGCAGCAGAGCTCCTTCGGCGTAATCCCCCAGAACCAGAAGGCCTTCGGCGATACTCTCGGGCTTGCCGTCGGGCAGGAGAATGTCGTATTTGGTGTGGTAGAATCCTGTACTGGCATTGGCATCCGGGCCAAAATCCATCCCGATCCGCTGGAAGTATTTCACCAGCTCTCCCGGGGGGAAATGGGTCGATCCGTTGAACAGCATGTGCTCCAGAAAATGGGCAAAACCCTGCTGGGCGTCGGTTTCGTGGACCGAACCCGCCTCGACCATGAGATGCATGCTGACCCGGTCCTTGGGGGTTCTGTTTTTCAGGAGCACGTAGCGAAAGCCGTTGGGCAGCTTTCCGAAAGCCAGGTCGGGGTCGGGGTCTATATGGCCGGTTTCATGGGGCCATTGATTTTGGATGCCGCGGGAAGCCGTGGGGGAGCCGCCGCGGGTAGAGGATCCGCAGGAGATCAGAAAAAGCGCAAGAAGAGCTGTTAAGGCAAGGCAGAGCTTAAAACGATAAGGCGATAGTCGCATACTGTACTCCTTGGTTCTGAATGGAATGCTGCTGTCGGCGGAGATTACATGTTCCGATCGATAATCCCTTTGCCGACGCGTGTTAAAACGCCAACACTCAAAAATAACACATCCCAGCCGGGATGCCAGCGGCAGGCGTGGTTTTTTAGAGGAAAGTCGGATGGTCGGGGGCGGCTGGGAGCGGATATCAGGCCCCGCGCCGTGAGTCGAAACGGCGCGGGGCGGAAAAAGACGATGGATGTTAGAACGTCAGATCGCCTTCGACGACCGTCCCTTTCCGAACGACGGCCTGGGCGGTCGAGGGATTGGTAATAACCACGCGGCCGCGGATCGTCACGCCCGCTTCGAACAGGACGTCACCTTTGACGGTCAAGGATTCGCAGGCGGCAAGGGACGGGGCACCCTCGGGAAAGCGGGCCTCAAAGTCGTCGATCATGCCGTAGAACGCCGGATCGAGGGAGACCTTCAGATCTTCCGATCGTCGGCTCGGGTTGAGCACCATGCGGTCGTCGTCGTTGGGCATTACATAATCGGACCGGACCACCAGGAGGTCGTTGCATTTTTTGACCGGGAAGAAGCGGGACCGGGGGACGCACACCGCCGCGGCGTCTTTGAACAGAGAGATCGCCGCCCCCATGGCCGTTTCGACCTGAAAGACCATGGGACTGTCGTCGTCCCTGGGATCGAGGTGCTTTGGGTTCAGAATCATGGGCAGGCGAACGCCCTTTTTTTCGGTGATCAAGGTCTTCAGATAGGTCAGGTCGACCCAGAGGTTGTTGGTGTTGAAGAAGCGGTAACGACCGATGTCCCGAAAGGCGTCCAGTTCCTCGTCCGGGCACTGGGCCGATTCCCGGAGCAGCAACTCTCCGGTCCTGGCTCGGGCAAGATGGCCGCCCTTCACGTCCGCCGGGGTGCGTTTAGCCGCCTCCATCATGAAGGGAAGTCCTTTTTCGACAAAATATCCGAGAAGACGCTCGTCCATGTCGGCACCCAGGTTGTCGGAATTGGAGATGAAAGCATGGGTGATGCCGGCGTCCAGGAGTCGGTCAAGCATTCCGGAGGTTTCAAGAGCCGTATAGATGTCTCCGTGGCCGGGCGGGTTCCATTCGAGTTCGGGGTTTTGGGGCCATTCCGCCGGGCCGAGCCCAGCCTGAAGAATCTTTGGAAATTTGTGTTGAAGGAAGCAGAGGGGCGGGTGGGCGGGGGCGATCCGATCGAGGGCCGCCAGGGTGGCCTCATGGGTGCTGAAGCTGTTCATGAGGGCCAGAACGACACCCTGTCGCTCAGACTGGCGGATCAAGAGCTCCAGAAAGCTCCGGCCGTTTTTCACCGGAAGGAGGGATTTGGGACCGGTGAGGCCCATACTTGTCCCCAGCCCGCCGTTCAGAATAATCCGGACCGAACGGGGAAAAGCCTTTTGACCGACATTTTCATAGGCGGCCAACTCCTCGTATCGGGGAATCTCCGTCTCTTTCAACGCCTCGATCTCGGCGTCGGAAATCATCCCGGTTTCTCCGGTGAGAACTTTGTCGTAATAGTGGGCGAAGGTATCGATGACGATGGGGGCAAGGCCCGCCCGCCGCATCTTGTCAATGAATTCCGGCAGGTGGTTCGATTTCGCGTGGCGCATGATCACCTCTCTTGAGAACGGGAGTTGAAAAAGGCCGGCGAACACCGTGCCCGCTCGGTGCACGGTGTTCGCCCTCGGTGAAAAGGAATGGTCGGTTCAGAAGGCGGCGTGGGTCAGATTTTCTCTATCCAGCCCCTGGGATCCTCGGCCCGGCCGTACTGGATGTCGGTGAGGGCGTCGTAAAACTTCTGGGTCATGGGGCCGACCTCGTTGTTGTTGATGGTGATAACCTCGTCCTTGTATTTCACGGTGCCCACCGGCGATACCACCGCCGCCGTTCCGCTGCCGAAGATCTCCACTTTTTTACCTTCTTTCTGGGCGTTGATCACCTCCTCGATGGCGATGCGGCGTTCCGCGCAGGGGATGTTCCAGAGCCGGGCCAGGGAGATGATGGAATCCCGGGTGACGCCCGGAAGAATGCTGCCGTTCAGGACGGGGGTGATAAGTTCGCCGTCAATGCAGAAGAAGATGTTCATGGAGCCGACCTCTTCGACATAGCGCTGTTCCACGCCGTCCAGCCACAGCACCTGGGTGTAGCCCTCCTTGTGGGCCTGTTCGCCGGCATAAAGACTCGCGGCGTAGTTGCCGGGGGTTTTGGCCTCGCCGATGCCGCCCCGGACCGCCCGGACATGTCGTTTGGTGACCCATATCTTGACGGGGTTGAAGCCCTCGGGATAGTACGCCCCTACCGGCGACAGGATGATGAAGAAACGGTACGTCTGGGATGCCCGGACGCCCAGGAATACATCGGTGGCGATGATGGTCGGACGGATATAGAGGGATGTCCCCGGCGAACTCGGCACCCATTCCTGCTCGACCCGGATCAGCTCCTTCAGGGCGTGGAGCACGAAATGTTCATCGATTTCCGGAATGCACAGCAGCCGGCTGGAGGCGTTCATGCGGTGGAAATTGCTCTGGGGCCTGAACAGCTGGAGGGTTCCCTTGGGGGTCCGGTAAGCCTTCATTCCCTCGAATACCGCCTGACCGTAATGAAGGACCATGGTTGCCGGATCCATATCGATATTGCAGTAGGGTTCGATGCGGGCGTTGTGCCACCCCTTTTCGGTATTGTAATCCATGTTGAACATGTGGTCGGTAAATATCTTTCCGAAACCGAGCCGGCTTTCGTCCTGGGGTTTCGGTTTAAGGTGTTTCGCCTTGGTGATGGTTAGCTCCATGCTTCCTCCTCAGTTCTCATACTGTCAGCGCTTATTAGGGTTCATTAACGAATGTTCATCCGCAGGCGATGGAAGCGGAATGTCATTCACGGCAGAAATGCCAGAGCATCTGTCCGGTGGCGTCGTCATAGACCCTCAAGGGCGGCGGGCCGATACACTCCTGGAGGCGGATTTCCCCCGAAAAAATGCGTGTCTCCGAGAAGAGGCGTCCGCCGGTGAGGGCGCCCCGGTCATCCGCCAGGACGATATGGGCGGATGATTCGACTTCGCCGTCCCGGGAGTAGACGTTGCCGGAGCAGAAGATAATTTCCCGGGGCACGGATTCGGCGCTCGTCACATAGACCTGTTGCCGGGGATCGTAGGTCCCGATGGTGTAAGACGACACCACGCCCCGAACGGAAAACGACGCCGTGCGAACCGATGCGGCTTTGCAGAGGGTCGTGATTGATGCGAGGATATCTTCCCCTTTGGGAAGATTTCCCAGCAGCAACCTGCCGGGGCTGTATTCCGTGTATTTCATCTGCTTCAATAGGTTCAGGCTGAAGGCCAAAAACCGAAGGCGATACAACGGTCATCTTCAGTTTTCAGTCCATAAGCCTGACCGGTATGTTGTTCAGGGATCCAGGCTGAAGAACGGCGGTGATTCTCCGCTTCCGGTTTTGGATGCCTGTCGGTTCGTTTCCTTTACGGGCCTTCGGCTTCCAGTCTCCAGACCTTCAGCCTGAATACCACAGTTCGTTATTAAATCAAGTGCTAACTGTGGGCCTTCCCGAGGAAAATCGAGGGTGCGGCGCACCGGTGAAAAGGTCCTTCCCTACAAGGTGATCAGGAGAGTGCCTGCGAGCATCAAGAGGGCGCCGCTGAACCGGACCGATGTGTGCCGCTCTTTGAAGACCATTTTCCCGAAAAGGATACTGAAAAGGATGGAGAGCCGCTTTACCGATATCATGATTGCCGCTTCGATCAGGGAGACGGCAACACAGTGAAAAACAATCTGAAGGTAGAGGAAAACGCCCGACACCAGCCCTTTTAGAGGAGATCTCGAGAGGTCCTTCAACCGGATCTTTCCGGTGAGACGAAGCAGCAGGATCAGACAGAGGTTGAAGACGATGAAAAAGGAGATGCCGAAAAAGAGGGGGGAGGAGTTGAGAATCGCTTTTTTTCCGATGACTGCGGTGAAGCTGTATACAAAGGCGACAATCAGCATGATCCAGGAGCCGGGTTGATGGAAAATGGCCCGGAAGGGGGCCAGCAGCCGCCACCGGGCGGGATCGATGTTGAGAATGTAACCGCCGATGCAGATGGTGAGAATTCCGGAAAGTCCCCGGATGCCGGGCATTTCTCCAAGGAAGATATAGCCGGTGAACAGCATGAAGACCGGGGTGAAGGCCAGGTAGGGCACCGTCAGGGAAAGTGGTGAGAGCTTGATGGCTTTCATGTAAAGGACGAAGCCCACGGCGTTGAGGGGCAGGCTTAAAGCAAAAGTCCATGCGAACGCATCTCCCAAAGCCGGCACCGGAACGAAGATCATGGATACCATAAAAAAAGGCAGGCTGTAGACAAGGGGATAGGCGGACATCTCATAGAGGGTCATGTGGGAGAGGAATTTCTTGGTCCAGGTATCCTGGGCCGAGACAGCGAGAGCGGTCAGCAGGGAGAAGAAAATCCACGGCATCGGGCAAAAGGCCTCCTTGACTTCTGTTGGGGAAAATGACCTTTCACGTCGGTGGGGGAACAGATGTACATTTTCATCATGCCGGGAATACCGTCGTGAGTCAGGGGCCATGATTGAGCGTCTTCCCCGTTAACACCGTTGTCGTTTCAAGTCAAGAATTCAACTTTCGACTTTCATAGGTCGGTGCCGGGAGGATACGGCCCGCGCCCCACGCGGTTTCGTTCAAGTGCCGCTGAAGCTTGCTCCGGGCGGCCCGGAAACTCGCCGGCGCTCAAACCGTCCGGGCCGCTGATCCGCCGCGGCGCTTGAGCGGCACTAAAACTCACCGCTGAAGGTGTGCGGGCCGTATCCTCCCGGCACCGCTTTCCAGCCGACGTCACAACCGTCGATGTTGAGTGAAGAACCCCGGCAGCTCGGCCCCGGCGGGGAGATGTGAAAATGCGGGTTGAACATTTAATGGGCTTCTGGTAATGGGCCTTTTTACGAAAGGAAAAGGACATGATCATTACGGAAATTTTAAGTCGGAACGCCAGACGCTACGGCGACCAGCCGGCCCTTATCGAAAGGGAGCCCGCCACGGGAAGCCGCAGGGAGATCACCTGGCGGGAATTCGACGAACAGGCCGGCGCTCTGGCCAATGCGCTGATCCTGCGCGGTATTCAAAAAGGAGATCGGGTAGTCCTGCTCATGACCAACTGTATCGAGTGGCTTCCCGCCTATTTCGGCATCCTCCGAGCCGGCGCCATGGCCGTTCCCCTCAATTTCAGGTTTCTGGCAAAGACCATCGCCAGATGCACACTGATCTCCGAAGCCAAGGCCATGATTTTCGGAGAGGAGTTCATCGATCGGTTGGCTGAAGTCAAATCCGAGTTGGATGCCGCAGTAAGTCATTATATCTTTGTGGGGCAGCAGGGAAAACGGCCTGAATACGCGATCGGCTACGGCGAGCTGCTTCAGGAAGGTGAAAGGACGGCGTCTGTTGTGCCGTTGAACCTTTGCGACAGCGCAGCCCTTTATTTCACGTCGGGCACCACCGGAAAGCCCAAGGCCGTCCACCTCACCCATCGGAGCCTCGAGTTTTCATGCTACGTGGAGAATCGTCATCACAACCAGACCCACGACGACAATTTCCTCTGCATTCCTCCTTTATACCATACCGGGGCGAAGATGCACTGGTTCGGGAACTTTATCGTCGGCGCCAGAACGGTTATCCTGAAAGGCGTCAAACCCCAGTGGATCCTCGAGGCGGTCTCCGAGGAAGGCGTAACGGTGGTATGGCTCCTGGTCCCCTGGGCCCACGATATCCTCATCGGTATCGAGAACGGTGAGATCGATCTTGCGGGCTACCGCCTCGACCAATGGCGACTGATGCATATCGGCGCCCAGCCGGTGCCTCCAAGCCTCATCCGTCAGTGGAAGAAGGTGTTTCCCCACCATGACTACGATACCAATTATGGTCTGACCGAGGCTACGGGACCGGGGTGTATCCATCTCGGCATGGAGAATATTCACAAGGTCGGCGCTATCGGCGTGCCCGGGTTCGACTGGGAATGCAAGATCATCGACAACGACGGTCATCCCGTGGCGCCGGGTGATTCCGGAGAGTTGGCCGTCCGGGGGCCGGCCGTCATGAAGGAGTACTACAAGAACCCGGAGGCCACCGCGGAAACCCTTGTCGACGGATGGCTGCTTACAGGGGATATCTGCCGGATGGACGATGACGGTTTCATATGGCTCGTGGATCGCAAGAAAGACGTCATCATCACCGGCGGTGAGAATATCTTTCCGGTGGAGATCGAGGATTTTCTCATGCAGCACGAAAAGATTCAGGACGTTGGCGTGATCGGCGTTCCCGACGAGCGGCTGGGGGAAATTGTCGCGGCGGTGATCAAGGCCAAGCCGAGAGCGATCCTTACCGAAGCGGAGATCAATGAATTCTGCCGCGGATTGGCCCGCTACAAGCGGCCTCGGCGGATCTTTTTCGGAGATGTGCCGAGAAATCCTACGGGCAAGATCGAGAAGCCGCTTTTGAGAAAACAGTATCGAGACGTCCAACCTGCCGTTATTTCCCAGATGGCGGCTCGCCACGGGTTGAAAAACTGATGCCTGAAGCGGCCCGGCATGTACCGTCGGGTCGCTTCAGGGATGGTTTTCGTCGGAATCGATCCTTGGCGTTTGGGTTTGCGTTTTGGTCTGAGGTGCTTTTTTCTTGCCCGTCACCTGACAGGCATTCCGCATTCAGGTGGAGATGCCAAGCTTGGGCAGGACATAGGACTGGAGCAGAAACCAGATCCCGATGAACAGCAATAAAAACAATATTCCTTTCATGTTACCTCCTCAAGGCAATGTTTTTGAACGATCGTCGGCCAGAAAGCGCTCCTCGATGAAATCGGCCAGGCCTTCAATGTCGTCCGGATGAAATTTCGGGATGTCGAGGGGGACTCCGGCGTCGGTCACCATGGCTACGTAATCAGGCTGACCCCGGTAAAGCGGGTTCGGGTGTGTCGCCGTTCGGAACACCTCGATCTTGGGTGGGGTTTTCTTTTTGAATCCCTCAGTGATGACCAGATCCATGTCGTTGAAATAGGGCAGAAGGCTCTCGGGATCGTCTCCGGAAGTCGTTCTGACCATTGAAATCCGGCTGGACGAGGCGAATATCACTGTCTCCGCGCCGGCAGCCAGATGCCGGGCGCTGTCTTTTGCCGGATTGCAGGCTTCGGGTTCGTGATGGGTATGTTTGATGGTCCCGATGCGGTAGCCGCGACGCTTGAGTTCCGGGATCAATTTGACGAGCAGCGTGGTTTTGCCCGATCCGGACTGTCCTATAAACGAGATGATCGGCGGTATGGATTTCAACGGCATTCTCCCGGATTCAATGAATTTTCAGACGGCATGATCGGTGTCTTCTTTCCCAGCCCTGCAGAGACCCGATTTCGGCAGTCCCGGAAGCAGAAAAGCTAAGATTTGTCGTGCTGTCTGTCAAGGGGGCGGATATCCAGTCCCCGCCTCGGGGGCACGCCTTTTCCGGCGTCGTCCTTCCTTACTGATCGCTCGGATGGGGCAGGATTGCCGGAATTTGCAGTAGCGTTCCGGTTCCCTGCGGGTGAGGCAATCTTCGCACGGATAAACCGGATGCTTCATGCAGAGATGTGCTGTTTCCCGTTCAGGATGATGGATGCAGGTTCCCATGGGTGGTTTTTCGTTCAGCGCCGGGCATATCGCTCGATGATCCTCTCGATGATTTCACTGGTGGAGGCCCCCGGGACGATGGATATCCGTTCGACTCGCCCCCCCCTGGAGATAACGGCGTCGGCACCGATAATGTCTTGAAGCGCCCAGTCTGCTCCTTTGACGAGGATGTCCGGCTGAATCGCCTGAATAAGCGCGAGGGGATCAGGTTCGTCGAAAATGGTGACAAAATCGACGCACGCAAGCCCGCACAGGACCTCGGCCCGCTCGGCTTGTCCGATGATGGGTCTGAGGGGGCCCTTGATTCGGCGGACGGAATCGTCGGAGTTGAGCCCCACCACCAAAAGTCCGCCGAGGCGTCGCGCCGCGGTAAGATACCGGACATGCCCGACGTGAAGCAGATCGAAACAGCCGTTGGTGAACACGACGGGACGATTCGGAGACCGGGTGTCTTTCAGGAAAAGCGCCAATCCGGCTTGCGGCATGAGCTTAGGTGACATAAGCCTCGGGCATTCTTTCATTCAACGCCGGCACTTTTTCCCGGATCCGTTCAAGGTGTGGAAGATCCACAACCGCCGTGTCGGTCCGGGTATCGCCGTCGGGAGCCCAGGCCAGAACGCTTCCGCCGGGGTCGACGATGATGGAATGGCCTGGAAACCGGGTTTCGTTTTCAACGCCGCACCGATTGGCGCCGATGATATAGATCTGGTTTTCCATGGCTCGGGCCCGGGCCAGAACGTCCCATACCTCGATGCGGATATCGGGCCACTGTGCAGGGACCACCACGATGCGGGCACCCTTGAGGGCGAGGGCGCGACAGAGTTCCGGAAATCTCAGATCGTAGCAGATCATGAGGCCCACCGGACCCAGGGCGGTGTCGCAGACCACGCTCCGGGTTCCGGCACTGAAGTGCTTGTGTTCACCCGCGACCGAGAAGAGGTGAATTTTCCGGTAGGTTCCGGCGATCCGGCCGTCGGCGTCCAGCAGGTAAAGGGTGTTGTATATCCTGCCCTCGGCGACTTCGGGCAGAGACCCGGCGATCACCATGCGGTGACGAATTGCCGTTTTCGACAACCGATCGAGGATACGCGGCGTGCTTTCGGCGTGGCGGGCAAGGTTCGCGTTGTCGAACCCGCAGGACCACATCTCCGGAAGCACGGCCATGGCAACCCCTGCATCGCCCAGATGCTCGAGGTGCCTTTCCGCCTCGGTCATATTGCCCGAGACCTCGCCCGTCAGGATGTCGAACTGGATGAATCCGACCTTGAATGTTGCGGGCGTCGTCACTTCCCCGCCATTTTTTCAATGATTTTCCGGGCGAATTCAGAGCATTTGACCTCCGTGGCTCCCTCGATCTGACGTGCGAGGTCGTAGGTGACGGTGCCGGCCTTGATGGCCGCGGAGATGCCGTCCCGTATCAGGGCGGCCGCCTCCCTCCACCCCATGTAGTCCAGCATCATGGCGCCGGAAAGGATCAGGGATCCGGGATTGACCTTGTCGAGCCCCGTGTATTTGGGGGCGGTGCCGTGGGTCGCCTCGAAGACCGCGCAGGTATCCCCGATATTGGCGCCCGGTGCCATCCCGAGACCGCCCACCTGGGCCGCCAGGGCGTCGGAGATGTAATCCCCGTTGAGGTTGGGGGTGGCGATCACCGAATATTCGGCCGGCCTGAGAAGAATCTGCTGGAACAGCATGTCCGCGATCCTGTCCTTGATGACGACCTTACCTGAGGGCGGAACGCCGTCGTACTTTTCCCAGAGTTCGGCCTCGGTGAGGGTCTGGTCGCCGAATTGTTCCAGTGCCGCTTCGTACCCCCATTTTCGAAAAGCGCCCTCGGTGTATTTCATGATGTTGCCCTTGTGCATCAAGGTGACGCTGGGCAGGCGATTGTCGAGGGCATATCGGATGGCTGCGGCCACCAGACGTTTGGTGTTCCCTGGACTGATGGGTTTGATGCCGATGCCCGTATCCGGCGCAAGGTCCGCCCCGGTCTTTTCCCTGAGGAAGTCGATGAGGGCCCGGGCCTCCGCCGTACCGGACTCGAATTCGATACCGGCATAGAGGTCCTCGGTGTTCTCCCGGAAGACCACCATGTTCACATCCTTCGGGTCCTTCATGGGACTGGGCACCGGGTCGATGTATTTTACCGGTCGAACGCAGGCGTAGAGATCGAGCTTCTGTCGGATAGCGACGTTCAGACTGCGGATGCCCTTGCCCACCGGCGTTGTCATGGGGCCCTTGATTGCCACTACGTGAGCCTCGATGGTCTCGAGGGTTTTGTCGGGCAGCCATTCGCCGGTCCGTCGGTACCCCTTCTCTCCGGCATCCACCTCCAACCAGTCGATGCCGCGGCTATCCCCGTAGGCGACGGCGACGGCGCCGTCCATGACCATTCGGGCGGCATGCCAGATATCGGGGCCGATGCCGTCACCCTCGATAAACGGGATTACCGGGTTGTCCGGAACGTTCAAGCTGCCGTCGCCGTTTTTCGTGATCTTCTTTCCCATACCGTCATCCTTTCCGATTCGTATCGTGTTGAAGCTGTTTTTACGGGATCATACCGATTCCGTGCCGGAAATCCCTGTTAACATTTTTAACCATTAATCGTTATGAGACAACATCTTTTTTTGGGGACCGCAGCCGACGGCCGGTGTGGTGCGTTGCCGGAACGCCTCGTACATCACCACCGCTCCGGCGGCGGAGGCGTTCAATGAGTTGATGGGCCCTTTCTGGGGAATCGTGATGAGATGATCGCATTGTCGCTGAACAAGGGGACGAATGCCTTTTTCTTCTCCACCGACGACGATGGCGATGGGCCCGGTGAACTCTGTCTTGAAAACAGAGCGGGCTCCGTCCACGGCCGTCCCGAAAATCCACAGGCCCATTTCCTTGAGATCCACAAGTGTCCGGGCCAGATTGGTTGCCAGGGAGATGCGGATGTGCTCCATCGCTCCGGCCGAGGCCTTGGACACGACGGGTGTGGGGGCGGCGGCTCTGTCCTTGGGGAGAATCACGCCGTCTACGCCCGCGCACAGGGCTGTTCGAATCAATGCCCCCAGGTTGCGGGGGTCCACCACGCTGTCGATGACCAGGAGAAAGGGGTCGGGGCGGTCAGCGAGTTCGGACACAGGCACCAGCGGATAAGGTCCGACCTCGGCGGCGACGCCCTGGTGAAATTCCGAGCCGGTCAGGGCGCGGAGTTTTTCCGGCGCGACTCTCCGGACCGATGCTCCATGGGACGCCGCGGTCTCCGCCAGGGTCTCCGCTCTATCACCGGATCGGGTGCGGGCGAGATAGAGAATCCCAAACTCGCGGCGGCCGGCCCGGAGCGTCTCCCTGACGGGATGAATACCGAAAAGGATTTCCGTTTTCATGGACGACTCAGGATTCCAGGCCCTGAGTGCGGGCTCGGCAGGCTGATATGAGGGCGATCAACGCCTCGATCGCCTCCGGCAGTCGATCGTTGACGATCACATGTTGATACCGGTCCCTGGCGCCGATCTCCTTCTCGGCGTTTTTGAGCCGTTTTTCAATAACGGGTGCGGTATCGGCGCCCCGGGATTCCATCCGGGTCCTCAAGGCTTCGAGGGACGGCGGCATGATGAAAATGGTGACGCTTTCGGGATACTGCCCGACGATCTGGGTCATTCCCTGGACATCGATGTCGAGGAGGACGTCCCGGCCTTCGGCCAGGTGTTTTTCCAGAAGTTCCCGGGATGTTCCGTAAAAATTGTCGTGGACCTCGGCCCACTCGACCCAGCGTCCCGCGGCTATGCCCTGGAGAAATTCCGCTTTCGGGATGAAGAAATAGTCGATGCCGTCCCGCTCCTCTCCCCGGGGAGGACGGGTGGTGTGGGACACGGAGTAATAGATGTCGCTGAAATGGGACAGCGCTGCCCGGCACAGCGTGGTCTTGCCGGCGCCGGACGGCGCCGATACGATAAATAGATTCCCTTGTCGCCGAGCCGGCGCTTCAACGGTCGAATCATTCACGGTATTGTTGCTTTCCTTGGCGGGTTGGGCCCGGTCGCCGGACACGGCGCCCGGGCCGGTATGATGTCATGATTTGGCTTTGGCTTCCCGGATGGCGGCCTCGTAGCGTTGAGAGACGGTTTCCGCCTGGATGGCCGACAGGACGATGTGATTGCTGTCCATGATGATGATGGAGCGGGTCCGGCGCCCATGGGTGGCGTCCACCAGACGCCGATCCTCCTTGGCTTCATCCTTGAGGCGCTTCATCGGTGCCGAGTTGGGGGATACGATGGCGACCACCCGGTCCGCCACGACGGTGCCGCCGAATCCAATGTTCAACAGGGTCTGCTCCATCATGCCTCCCGCGTTCATTTTGGGTGTTTTCAACAGATGGTTCATTTATTCCACATTCTGTACTTGTTCCCGGATTTTTTCAAGTTCGGATTTCAGCCAGACGACGCGATGCGATACATCGGCGTTTCCGGTTTTTGACCCGATGGTGTTGAATTCACGGTTGAATTCCTGGAGCAGAAAGTTGAGCTTCCGCCCCGCGGGCTCATCCCCGGCCATGATGGCCCGGAATTGCCGGATATGGCTTTCGGCCCGGATGATCTCCTCGGAAATGTCGCTTCGATCCGCCAGAAACGCCGCTTCCTGAGCGATCCGCGCAGGATCGATTTCCACCATGCCTTGGGTCAGCGCTTCGATGCGGTCTTTGAGGCGATCCCGGTAAATGGGGAGAAGCCCTTCCGCGTCCTGCTTGATTTCGGCAAGAACACCCTCGATGGCGGTGAGACGGGCTCCGAAGTCCCCGGCCAGAAAGTCGCCCTCCTTGGTTTTCATGGCGTCCAGATCCGACAGGGCCTGGCTCAGGCAGGGCCCCAGCACGCTCCAGCAGACCGATACGTCTTTTTCGGTTTCCGCCGGTTTGACGAGACCCGGCATCTGGACCAGGTGCTCCAGAGAAATGTCCGTTTTGAGGTGGAACCGTTCGATGAGACGGACCAGGGATCGATAGTAGGCCTTGGCCATCATTTCATCGACCTCGAAGGCGCATGCTTCATCGTCGTTATCTCTGATCTGGATTCTGGCCTCGATTCGACCTCGGGACATGGCCTGAGAGATCAGCCCCTTGGCCTTTTCCTCGAGGGGGAGATAGGCTTGGGGTAGTTTAAGGAGAATATCCTGGTAACGGCTGTTGTATGAGCGGAGTTCAACGGATACGGTCAGGGCGGCCTCCGAGCGTTCGGCCCTTGCAAATGCAGTCATGCTTTTGATCATGGCGAAGTCGCTTTCAAATCGATGGTATAGCGGTAGCGGATCTGATGGAGATGGCGAATCATCTTCGAATCCCGGTAATCAGGATACGTCCATGGTAGTGTCTGAAAATTTCCCCTGGTGTAGATCAGCGTCAGATCCGCATAGATGCCTCTACCGATGTAAATTCTATGGGTAAAATTTTTTCCGGTGGCCAAAACGAATCGTTCCAGGAGCAGATAGCCGGGATCGATGTTGACCCGGCGGCGTCCGATCTCGGCAAAGCGATTTTCGATGTCGTTGGTGGCGAGCTTGATTTCCGGCAGCCGTTCCTGGGAAATCAAGGTCTTGAATGTCATCAGGCGTCGGAACAGAGGCGCGCCCATCTCCGCCGCATAATAGCCCGTGAAGTCGAAATCCAGCCACGGGCTGACCATATCCAGGGGCCCGAAGCGGGATACCAGGATTTCCGTCAGGGGTCGGATCAAGGTTCGCTCTTTCATGAAAAGGCCGATGACCAGTTTTGCCGGCGCGGGAGGATGGGGTATGCTCATATCGCCTGTTCAATCGGTAATGGGTTTGGCCTCCTCGATGAGCATGATGGGAATGTCGTCCTTGATCTCGTATAGCAGTTTGCAGTGATCACAGATGAGACCGTTTTCGGCTTCCGTGAGCCGGATGTCCCCCTTGCACTTCGGACAGGCCAGAATATCGAGCAGTTCCTTATTGATCGCCATGGCGGGTATCCTCTTTCAAGTATTGTTGTTCAGAATGCTATAGCAAACTCTCTTTGATCCTGCAAAACAAATGCTGAGCGGTCAAATTTCGACGCCCTCATCGATTTGTGCCAGCTTTCGATCGAAGCGGGCCGTCTCCTCCTCGAGGTGGGCGGCCAAGACCTCCAGATCGTTGAAGCGGGCTTCAATCGCCGTCTCGGCGGCATGGATGGCCTGGGAGAGGGCGACGATCCGGGTGCCGTCGCTGTTTTCGGAGGCCGACTGCATTTCCCGGTTCAAGGTTTCCAACTCTTTTTCATGGCCGTCGATGGCGTCCTCGGCATCGGCAATCCGTTTCTCGATGGGTTTCAGTATTTTTCCCCGTTCGGTCAGAATCTCGGAGCGAAGGCGACGGAGCGCCTTTTTATCGTGACGGGTTCCGGGATTACCCTCTTTCGATTCGCCCGACCGGGCCGGCAGCTTGTCCCTTGGAACGTCCGATGCCTTGCCGCCGCCGGATTCCTCCCGCCAGCCGCCCTTTTCCAGAAAGCGGGCGTAACTTCCCTCAAAGAGGGTGACCGTGTCGTCCTGAAAAACGATGAGGCGTCGGGCGAGCGTATGAAGGAACATTTCATTGTGGGTCACCATGATCACGACGCCGTCGAAATCGTCGAGGGCCGCCAATAGGGAATCGCAGGACTCCATATCCAGGTGGTTGGTGGGTTCGTCCAGAAGCAGGAGGTTGACGGGGGTGGCCAGCAGTTTTCCAAGCATGACCCGGCTTTTTTCCCCACCGGAGAGAACCGCCACTCTTTTCAGGGCGTCATCGCCCTCGAACATCATGGCGCCGCAGATGTTCCGGGCTTTTTGCTGGTCTATGCCTTCGTCCGCGTAAAGAATCTCCTCGAGCACCGTTCGGCTGTCCACCAGGCTCTGGACATTGGTCTGCTCAAAAAAGCCTTTGGTAATGTTGGGGTTGTATACGATCTGGCCTTTATCCGGATCGATCACGCCTGCGAGCAATTTGATGAGAGTGGTTTTTCCCTTTCCGTTTTTGCCCACGATACAGATTCGATCGCCCGGCGCTGCCTGAAAGTTCAAGCCGCGGATGAGGGGCGAGCCTCCAGGATAGGAAAAGGTGAGGTTCTCCACGGTCATGACGTGTTTGCCCCGGAAGGGCTTGCTCCTGAAAGAGAACTCCAGATTCCTGATCTCCTCGAGCCTGTTTCGTTTTTCCATTTTCTCGAGGGTCTTGATACGGGACTGGACCATATTGGCCAGTCGGGCCTTGGCCCTGAATCGGCTGATGAAGAGCTCGATTTCCTTCTGGCGGCGTTCGTCGTTGATCCGCGTTTTTTCGTAGACCTCTTCATCCTGGGCGATCTGGGCGTAGAGTTGGCCGGTGTCTCCGGCAATCTTGCGGATTTTTTTCCGATGGATGGCCATGGTGTGGGTGATCACCTTGTCCATGAATCCCCGATCATGGGTGATCAGAAGCAGTTCCCGGGGCCAGGCCTGAAGGAATTGCTCGATCCAGCGAATGGATGTGATGTCGAGATAATTGGTCGGCTCGTCCAGTAAAAGCAGGTCCGGATCGGAAACCAGGACCTTGGCCAGGTTGAGGCGTACCTGATATCCTCCGGAAAACGCATTCGGGTTCCGGTGCATATCCGCCTCTGAAAAGCCAAGCCCCGACAGGACCTTTTCCACCTTCCAGTGATGATCCCGTTCGGATTCGGTCAATCCCCGCATCCCTTCCTTGAGAACGGTATCCTCGGTGAACCGGATATGCTGCTCGACGTAGCCGATGCGGTAGTTCTTGGGGATCACGATCTCGCCGTCGTCCGGCACTTCCTCGCCGATGATGAGACGGAAAAGGGTGGTCTTGCCGTGGCCGTTCCGCCCCACGAGTCCGACCCGTTCCCGCGGATTCAATTTAACGCCGGCCTCCTCGAACAGGGTCTGTGCCCCGAAGCTTTTGGATATATTTTCAAAACTGATCATAATGTTCTGCTCTGAGGCATTCAGTCAAACGCATTTTCCGGAACGCCTTATCCGGATAAGATCGTCGATTCCGCCGTCCATCCGTTACGGCCCTGACAGCCGGAGGCTTTTCCTTTTCAGATAACCTGTTCAACTTTCATAGGCCCGGCATCTCTATCCGGTCACCATCATATAGTCGAGAGTTGAGTAATCTACTCAACTCTCGGTGTTTATACGCCGGTGCCGGCAGGGACATCGGCTGAAGGCTGATGGGGTACGTCTGCGGCAAAAGGGCGCTTATCCCCCCTTCAGTCTTCAGTCGGTAACCGCTACAGAAGCTGAAAGTTGGATAACCAATAATAATAAAGCCGTATTTGCCCTTTGTAAACAGAAAAGAAGGTTGCTTCCGGTCGACATTCCTGGACTCCGCGGACAATCCGATTGGTTCAGGGAGCGGTCCGTTCCCAGAGGGCGTCTCGGAGGCCGGAGGTGCGTTGGATCCGATGGGCCGCCGCCTTGAGCAGTATGGGCTGCAAGCCCCAGATCTCCACGCAGTGGACCGCTCGGGTGACGCCCGTGTACAGAAGTTCTCGGGTCATTACGGGTGAATCCTGGCTTGGCAGGATCAACAAGACCTGGTTGAACTCGGATCCCTGGCTTTTGTGAACGGTCATGGCATATACGGTTTCATGCTCTGGGAGACGGAGAGGGGAAAAGGATCGGAATTTCCCCTTGCCGTCCGGGAACCAGACGCGGACGCGTCCGGCCGAATCCGTCATGGTGATTCCCACGTCGCCGTTATAGAGTCGGAGGGCATAGTCGTTCCGGATGACCATCACCGGGCGACCCGGATACCAGGGCACTGAGGATTGTATGAGGCCTTCCGACCCGAGGATGGCCTCGACGATCTCGTTCAGGCGGACGACGCCGAACGGCCCTTGACGAAGCGCCCCCAGAATCCGGAAACGATCGAAAGCCTGGAAAGCGGAAGCCGGATCGTCGAGGTGCTTCAGATAGGCTCCGAACTGAGAGACCACGGTCTTGCGGACGGCACGGGGCAGGTCTTCCGCCCGGGGAATCGTCCGCCATTGGACATCCGGGTATGCGTCGGATGCCAGCACTTCAAGGGCACCATCGCCGTCGCCGGCGTTGATCCGGCGGCTGAGCCGCCCGATGCCGCTGTCTTCATCAAAGCGATAGCTTTTTTGCAGCAGAATGACGCCGTCTGAAAGCTGCGGGGCATCGGATTCGTTCCCGTCATCAAGGGGGCAGGTCAGGGCTTCTTGGGTTATCTCACCCAGGATCCGGCAGAAGGACTCTGAAAAATGGTGAAAATTGCCCGTGTCGCAGATGTCGCCGAGAACGGCGCCGGCCTCCACCGATGCCAACTGATCCCGATCACCCAGGAGGATGAGGCGGGCTTGGGGTGGAACGGCCTGGATGAGTTTGGCCATGAGCGCGACGTCGATCATGGAGGCTTCGTCCACGACCACCAGATCCACCGGAAGGGGCTGGTCGGCGTTGTGTCTGAAATAAGGGGTGTCGGGCAGGCTCCCCAGGAGGCGGTGAAGGGTACTGACCGATTCGGGAATGGCGTCCCGAAGCGGGCTGTCGATCCGCGCTTTTTCCCGGTTGACGGCCTCCCTGAGCCTGGCGGCCGCTTTTCCCGTCGGGGCCGCCAGGGCGATCCTGAAAGAAACTGTGCCCGCCTGTTCGAGAAGCAGTGCTAAAATTTTAGCTACCGTCGTCGTTTTTCCTGTGCCGGGGCCGCCGGAGATAACGGAAAAACGGCGGGTGACGGCCGCGAAGGCGGCCACTCTCTGCCAGTCGGTTTCATCTGTTTCCGCGCCGGCTGGGGATGGAAAGAGGCGTGACATTCCCTTGGAGAGCCGCGGCATGTCGAGATCCGTGAGCGTGGTTTCCACGCGCTTTCGGATTTCCTTTGCAATCAAAGTCTGGTATTCCCAGTACCGATGCAGGTATAGCCGAAGGCGATCGTCCAGGATCAGAGGGGCGAGTTCCGTGGGGCTGCCGACGGTGGGGCTTTGCCTCAACTTGTCCGCCCAGGAAAGCGGTTGGGGAAGGGTGATTCCCGCCGCCGCGAGTTCGCTTGCGGGAATCTCTTTCGCGGCCGAGGCCAGATCGAGACAGATGTGCCCCATCCGTTGGTTTCGACTGAGGAGTGCCGCTGCCAGGTAAACCTCCGGAGAAGCGCCGTCGTCGATTCGTCCGATGAAACGGGCGAAATGAATATCCAGACGGGAGAAGAGACCGGTCCCTTCGAGATATGGGCGTGGTTTAACTGTCATGGATCAGGGCACTTAACAAATATTGAACCCAAACGCAACCGCATATCTGTGCGGATCGTGACGTGAGGACGGCCCGGCCGTGATCGGAACAGCCCTTCAGACGAATGAAAAAGCCGGAGGGGAGGAGCGAGAGATGTATCCGGCTTCTCCCCCGGGTTCTGGCGGGATTGGGCACAGGTGTGCCGGTAATCATGTGAAATTTCTGATCATGCTGTCATTGGGAATATAGGTTCGATAGGGCAGGTCCGTCTCTCTGGCGATATAGGCCGGGGCTGCAATGCCGGACTCGAACTGTGCGTAGTTCACGAAGGTTCGGCCGTCGATGCGTACCTTCATTCCCGGTTGGGGGCGCTTGATGGGTACGATGACATGGCTTTGGCCATACTGCTCATAGATATCGTCGTAACCGAGACGTGAAGCCCATTTCCCGATATCGACCTCGATGTAGAACCGCGAGCCTTCGACGATATCCGACTTGAAATCCTCAGCGATTTTCAGCAGCGTTTCTTGAAGATGCCTGTTCATGGTTTTTCTCCTCTGGTTCGTGACGGGTTCGCTTCAATATTTAGTGATTGTTGCGGATTGTTTTTTTCCCTCGACGACAAAGTTGCCCGAGTACCGCTCCGTCACGTCTTTTTCAACGCAGTCCGCCACGGGGCTTTGCGGTATGGCCGCATCCGGAGACACCGGGCATAGGTAATCCTCGCCGTTTTTATCCTTCACCGGTCTATAGATGTCCGTGTTCATGATGACCACCTCTTTTTAAGGTTGTGCGTAATTGCCGGGATGCGATTCTGGTCGCTTGAGTAAATAATAATACCGCTATCGCCCTGTTACAAAGACAGGTGAAGAAGGTTATTTTGAGGGGTCAAAACTGCTAATTGACGAAACCGCGACGAGAGACTTTCCGGAAGACCCGATCGCGTTCCATGTGATTCGCTTTCCAGTTTTTCCGGTAATATTTCGCAGCGGCGATCCGAAGAAAGTGTTAGGGGTTCAATGAACCATGGCACTGCTCCAACGCCCGTCAAAATCGGCACTGGTATCTATCGGGAAACCACCGTCGCGGTATAACAGGAAAAGATAAGCAATCGACGGCGCCGGAGAGGGCTCGACTTCCCATCTATAGACGCCGCATGGCGTGTTGACATCACAGGATTGAAGTGAGAAAGGGCTTCGGCATGAATGCGAAGCAAACGCGTTTGGTCTGTATCGTCGCGGTCGCGATCGTCTTCATGATTCTTTTTCCGCCCTACGATATCTACATGTTTTCATATCCAGGGGCCGAGTATCATCACGATTTCGGCTATGCCTTCATCGCCCGGCTGCCCGAGAAAGGCAGCGTGCAGGCGCGAATAAACACCCCGGCACTTTGTATTCAGATTGCCTGTTTCCTGGTGGTGGGGGGCATGCTGTGGTTCGAGTTCAGAAAACGTTGACGGTTCCGAAAAAGTCCTGCAGGGCTGTTGAGGATATCTTCCGGTATAACGGCTGAGTGCCGGCAGACCGAGATCCTGCGGATGCTGATGTCCTGATCCATGACGTTTTTCGGAACCGTCTGAAAAACGAGTTGCGATATTATCCAGCCTCCTCGCGAAAACAAAGCGACGGACATTTTTTTTCACAGGACGCACACACCGGAATGAAAGCCTCATTCTCTTCAATGAACCGCCATCCGTGCTCGATCATGGTGATCCTGGCGTTCACCGGTGCCTCCCCGTCGGCGGAACCGATCTTTCCGCATATTTTACACGTGAAATCATACCCCCAGAAGCGGGGGTTGAATTTGATGAATTTATTCTCCATTATTAATCCCGTCAGATAGAAGATCCGATTGAACTCAAAACCTGTTCTGATCCCCCATACAGGAGGACCCATTAAAACATCAACCGATTGGAACGGCAAGGCATAACCGGACGGTAAACTGATCAGGCCTCTTCTTCATCCTCACGAATCGGAATGCTGACAACAGGTACGGTAGAATTCTTGACCACCTTCTCCGTGACGCTGCCGAAGGGAAAATCACCTTTGGTGCCCCGGGTCGCCATCACAACCATGTCTACCGATTCTTTCTTGATGAAATCAAGGATCTTCCGGGCGGGATCGCCGATGTCGACGTGCCGGATGTACAGCGGGCAGCCCTCCAGATATTTGCTGCAGATCTGCTCGAGCCTTTCGTTGGCGGATTTTTTAGCGCGGTCGATCAATTTTTCAACGTGCTCCTTTTCGAAGACACCGTACCATGGCTCATGATGAGCAGTGTCTTCGATAACATAGAGCACGTGAATTTCGGCGTCATATTTTTGCGTGAGGGATTTGACGTGGGGAAGCGCTTTTTCCGCGCTTCTGGAAAAGTCGGTAGGCCAGAGAATTTTTTTGATCTCCATAGGTCATATCTCCTTGGGTAATGGTTTTGGGATTTTGAGCGGCCACAAAGATAACCAAAATGTAACTATTCTTGTTTCGATGTAAAGTGAGATCCGAATAAATCCCTGTCATACGGCCTGAAACGGTGATGCCGTTTCGGTATCCAGACGAGATAGGGCGTTCGAAAGGAAAACCATGTGTGACAACGGGATGTGGAGCGGACAATTCGACTTACGGGAGCATCACGGGTTTTGAGATGAATACAAAACTTTTACATATTTGTTTGAGTTATTGAAATAAAAAGAAATTCTTTCGAATAGGCTGGGCCTCCACGAAAGCTCGTCTTTACGCCGGACGGCATGTTTGACATATAAAGGATGCGGCGATATTCCCGGCTGCTGCGCCGGGGAGGCGATCGTCGATGCATCGTGGACGACAATCTCTAACAAGGGCAGTACAACATAAATATGAAAAATTTTAAAGAATTACCCAAGATCATTCAAGGCGGGATGGGGATCGCCGTGTCGGATTGGCGGTTGGCCAGAGCCGTTTCCAAACTGGGGCAGATGGGCGTCGTCTCCGGTACCGCCATCGATACGGTGGTGGCGCGGCGCCTTCAACTGGGCGATACGGGTGGGAACATTCGGCGGGCTTTGTCTCATTTCCCTTGGCCGGATATGGCTCGGCGGTTTTTGGATGCTTTTTACGTTGCCGGCGGAAAATCACCCGGCAAGCCCTTCAAACTGCTTCCGCGAACCACTGTTCGAATGGAGCGGTTCGTGATGGAAACCATGATCGTCGCCAATTTTGTCGAGGTGTTCCTGGCCAAGGAGGACCATGACGGGGTGGTGGGGATCAACTATCTCGAAAAGGTCCAACTGCCCACCCTGCCGTCCCTGTTCGGCGCGATACTGGCCGGCGTCGACGTAGTACTCATGGGGGCCGGCATTCCATTGTCCATTCCCGGAATACTCGATCGACTTTCGGCGTGGCAATCGGCCACGCTCAAGCTCCACGTCGAAAACAACCCCGAACACATCCAGTTTTCCCATGCATTCGATCCTGAAACCTTTCGGGAAGGAGCGATTTTCCCTTTGAAGCGTCCCCGGTTCCTGGCCATTGTTTCGTCGGACATCATCGCCAAAACCATGATTCGAAAAGCCACCGGAACGGTCGACGGGTTTGTCGTGGAGAACCATACCGCGGGCGGACACAACGCACCACCGCGCAGAACGCCGAAGCCCAAAGGTGATACGGCGTCCGCATACGGCCCAAAGGACGCTCCCAATATCGATCGGATCAAGGCACTCGAAAAGCCGTTCTGGCTGGCCGGCGGTTACGCCTCTCCGGGAAAATTGAAATCGGCCCTGGACTCCGGGGCCAACGGCGTCCAGATTGGGACGGTCTTCGCCTATTGTGAGGAATCGGGCATCATGCCCGACATCCGAAAGGCTGTCATCGACAGACTGCTTACCGAGGGCGTCGACATTTTGACCGATTTTCAGGCCTCGCCTACGGGATATCCATTCAAGTTGCTTGATTTAAAAGGGTATCCGGCAACCATTGACGCCGTCAAGTGCAGGAACCGTGTTTGCGATCTCGGTTATCTGCAACAGCTTGTCTTTAACGGAGAAGACGGGATCCAATACCGATGTCCCGGGGAGCCGGTAAACGCCTTCATCAGTAAAGGGGGCACCGAGGTCGACACGGTCGGTAAGATGTGCCTGTGCAATGGGCTTATGGCCACTGTCGGACTTGGGCAGGTGCGCGGGAGCGATCGGGAACTGCCGATTATCACGGCCGGTGAAGACTTTTCTGCGGTAATGACGATCGCAGGTTGTCTGGGGCGGGAATACAGCGCCAAAGACGTCATCGACTACATGTTTTCCCGACTTGTCCCGGTGCGTCCGCCCATCTCCCGGCAATCGGAAACACAATTTGACTTCAACCCATCCGAGGCCTTCGCCTGCGACGCGCCCTTGCTGAGAGCGCAGGTGTGATCCGTGATTCACGACGTCGGAATGCTGGAGCGTGCGATCGACGAGCTTGTCTCAGCATTGGCACCGCTCCGGTTCGACCCGCCTGTAGCCTACGTTTACAACCCTCTCATCTATGCCGGCGAAGGATATCGCCGGTATGTCCGGAAATTCGGCCGGGCGCCCAGGGAGATTCTGTTGGTGGGGATGAATCCCGGCCCCTGGGGAATGGCCCAGACGGGTGTCCCTTTTGGCGAGGTGGCGGCGGTGAAGGAATGGATGGGGATCGAAGCGCCGGTGAAAAAGCCTGTCGCCGTTCACCCCCGAAAGCCGGTGGAGGGGTTTGCGTGCCCAAAAAGTGAAGCGAGCGGTCGAAGACTCTGGGGATGGGCCAGAGATCGGTTTGGCGACCCCGCCGCTTTTTTTGCCCGATTTTTTGTCGTCAACTATTGCCCGCTCATGTTTCTGGACGCAGAGGGACGGAACCGGACCCCCGACAAACTCAAGAAAGGCGAACGAGTCCCGCTTTTTACAGCCTGTGATGCCGCGCTTCGTGCCGCTGTTCTGCATTTCAGGCCACGATGGGTGATCGGCGTCGGCGTGTTCGCGGAGGCCAGAGCGAGGGCGGCTCTTTCAGGTTTTGAGGCGAGCATTGGCAGAATAACCCATCCCAGCCCCGCCAACCCTCGGGCGAATCGGGATTGGGTCGGCACGATCGAGGCGGAACTGATGATAGTGGGAATCGAGATTTGACGGTGTTGTAAAATCAACCGTCATCCGAAGCGATATCCGTGAAGAGCCTATCCAGATCCTCGATGAGCGCTGCGGCGGGCCGATCCTTGAACATTCCGAATGCGGGATTGACCTCCGGATCGACACCCCGCACGAACAGGTAGCGGACACCCCCGAAATGGACGGCAGGATCGTATCCGGGTACCCGATGTCTCAAATACCGGTGGAGGGCCAGGGCGTAGAGATGGTACTGCAGGGTGTAAAAGGCATCGGTCATGATCGTCTCGAGAATCTCAGGGCTGTAGTCTTTCGGCTGGTCTCCCAAGTGGTTCGATTTCCAGTCAACGATATAGAAGCGGCCGCGGTGTTCGAAAACCAGATCGATGAATCCTTTCATCATCCCGCGGGTCCTTGAAACGGTAAGCTGTCCGATCCGTTCGGGGAAATTTCCCGACGGCCCGGTGATGCCGTGCGCGGCAAACACCGCCGCCAGCCGACGACCGCTCAGGGCGGGGGCTGGAAAATAAAAAGCCATCTCGTTGATGCGGCGCTTCGGAGTGACGGCTGAAAGGCTGAGGATGACATCCTTTCCATGATCTTCGTCGGGACACCCTTCCTTCGCCGCGTCAAGGTCGAGCTTCATTACCTTTCGGATCATTCCGGCGACGGCGGGAATCCATGCGGCGTCAAAGCGGTATTTCCGCAAGATATCGTGAATCAGCGGCGTCAGGTCTTTTTCGTCGGTGCGGGTGAAATCGAGGTGCTCGAAAATTTCATGGAGGCAGGTGCCGGCCCGGGCGCCTCGAGGGAAGGCAAAGATGTCCTTGCCGTCATGGATCGTTGACGGATTCACCGCCGATGCCGCGGCTGTCTCATCGACCGCGGTGAAGTCGTCGTGGTCGGCCAGTTCCGCCGGGTCATTCAGACCGCCGGCAACGGTCGGTCGTTCCGAGCCGATCGAAACAATGGAAGAGAAGCTGGATACGCCGAAGTCGAAGGGAATGCGTCCGCTGAACCGTCGGGCATCGAGGGGGATGCTTTTTTCGTCGCGTGAGGGCTGTCTCACCCCGATGTGTCGGGGCGCCCGCTCGATCCGGATGGTGCCGCCGGAGCGTCGTTCAAGGTCGGTAAGGTTTTTTTCCCACCCGGCATCGTCCATTATTGCGAGACGCTCTTCCAGCCTTTCCAGTGGATCGTCCGTATCGATCGGGCCTGCATCTCCACGGAGAAGATAGGCCGGGGCCGGAATTTCCGCTGCGTTGACGGGGCCCCAGGCGAAAATGCAACGGTGTTTGGCGCGTGTCAGCGCAACATAGAGCAACCGGAGGTTTTCGGCCAGAATCTCTTTGTCCGCCATCCGGCGGTGGCGAGACATGTTGCCGGAGCCCAGGTCAAGGGTCAGTTGCCGCCCGCTGTCCTCGTTGTGGAACAGAATGCCGTGGTCCGTGTCGTTCCATCGGGACCCAACCCAGACAAACGGGCAGAAGACCAACCCATACTCCAGGCCTTTGCTCTTGTGGATTGTGACCAGTTTTACGGCGTTTTCATCACTTTCCAGTCTAAGCGGGTGTTCCTCGGATCGGTGATCGACGTTGAATCGTTGCTCGGAAAGCCAGGCGGTAAGCCGTGACGGCGACATGTTCCGCGAAAGGCTTGCCTGGTGTAGCAGCTCGCTCAGGTGGCGAATGTTGGTGCAGCGCCTTTCGCCGTCGGGCAGACGCATCAACCGGGACAAAACGCCTTCTTCCGCCAGAAAGGCCTTGAACATCCGAATAAACCCGCGTTCCCGCCAGAGGCGGTGATAATGATCAAACCGCGTCAAACGGGTCTCCCATTCGTCTTCGTCCAGAGCCCCTCCGGCCAGTTCCTCCCCGTTGACCCCCATCATGTCGGAAACCAGGGCCGCACGAACCCGGGCGTCGTTTCGAGGCTCGACCAGTGCAGCCAGAATCCGTGCCGTTTCGGCCGCTTCATGGGTATCGAAAATATCCCCGGTGTTGTAGAGGACGGCAGGAATGCCCAGGGCCGTCAAGCTTTCATGTACCGCAGCCGCTTCACGGTTGGTCCGGACCAGTACCGCGATGTCTCCTGCCCGGACCGGGTTTCCCTGGAGCCGGGCACGCCCCTGCCCCCCCAGGTCGAGAAGTCGGGAAATTTCGGTCGCCGTCGCCCGGATGACCTCTTGTCGGGCATCGCCTTTTCCGGACTGCTCCAAACGCCAAACAGTGAGCGGAGGAAGCTTTTCGCCGTCGATGCTGAGTCCCGGAGCACCGGATTTGTCCTCGGAGGCTCCGGCAGGGCCAAAAGGGATCTCGCCATAGACAAAAGCTTGTGGGCAGCTGCTGAACACAGTGTTGACCGCGGTAACGAGGCCGGGATCGGAGCGCCAGTTGGTGAGCAGCGTGTATCGGGCTGCAGCGGATCGGGCGGCGGCCATGTAGGCAAAGATATCGGCGCCGCGGAAGCTGTAAATGGCCTGTTTAGGATCGCCGATCAGAAACAGACGGTGGCCGGGGGTGTCGAAAAGGGTTTTGAAAATATGATATTGAACCGGATCCGTGTCCTGGAATTCGTCGATGAGAGCAGCCTGGTAGCGTCCCCGGATGCGTTCCGCCAATAGGCTGCCTCCCGGGGTTTTGAGGGCTTCACTCATGTTCTGAAGCAGATCGTCGAAGGACTGGCGGTTGCTCTCCCGCATTCGCTCCCGGATTCTTTTGCCGGCGTAGGTAATCAGTTCCCGCTTGAGGTGAACGAGTTTTTGGGCGTAAAGCGCGTTGAGAGCGTCGCAGGCTTGCTTGAATTCGTCGCACAAGCGAAAGAATGGATGATCTGGAGAGGCGGCGGATTTTTTGGTGCCTTTCGTCAGCCCCGACCGTGTGAATTTATCGAATTTTTCGGGCGGTATCGGATGGGGCGTTGCCCGGCGGAGATAACGCTCCAGGATATCCGTCCACACGGGAATGAGCGCGGTTTTATAGATGCCCCGATGCAGCCCCGGCGCATTCAGAAGAATTTCTACGATTTCTTCTTTACATGATGCCCATGTCTTTTGAAGTGACGCATAGCCCTTTTGGAATGCCGCCTCGGCAATGCGGGTATCGGGTGTTTCTCCGACAGGGATGACGGCGATGTCCGGCTGGATGTGCCGACTCGAAAGAAGGGCGAACAAGGCTTCGGGATTGGTTTTGGCCAACACGTAACGGACGAAGATTGGATCGGCCGTGTAGAGGCGGGTCCGCCAGAAATCCTCGACAACGGCGCGTCGAATACCGTCCTGGTCGGCCGTCAGTTCCGTATCGAAAAGGGCGCCGCTTTCAAAGGCATTTTCCCGGAGCATTCGATTGCAGAACCCATGGATGGTAAATATGGCCGCTTCATCAAAGTCCCGGACGGCTTCCTTGAGGGCCTGGATCGCTTCTGCCGAACCGGATTTCGAACGGTGGTCCCATTTCTCCGCAAGCCGTTCAAGGAGACGGTCTCCCATAGCCTCCCCGCGGAGCACGCCGAGGGCCAACTTGAGGCGGTCACGGATCCGACCCTTGAGCTCCTCGGTTGCGGCTTCGGTGAAGGTGACCGCAAGGATACGGCTGATGGGTATCTTCTGTTCGACGATAAGCCTGAGAACAATCCCTGTGATGGTGTAGGTCTTGCCGGTGCCGGCCCCCGCTTCGATGAGGGTGGTGCCGACCAGGGGACTCTCCGGCAGATCGAACGGCGGTGGAAGGGTTTCGGGCGCTTCGTCGGTGTTCACAGCGTTACCGGATCTCCTGTCTGTGGTCAAAAAGCGGCGCAAAGACCGCGAGGGCTATCTTCTGGAAGGCTTCATCAAAGGGATCGCCGTCGCCGATGCACCGCTGATAATAGATATCTTCGCCTTCGCCGCTGCCATTGTAACCGACCCATGATTTCCGGGCGGCCGCCAGGGCGGTTTCCAGGGGCTTCCCGCGCTCCCGGCGTTGTTCGGCAAAGGCCATGGACGATCGGGGGAAGAACGGCAGGGGCTGTTGAAGGCCTTCCCAATACAGTGTGAGCAGGCGTGCAAGGTGAGCCGCGGCGTTTTCGACAGGTAAAAATTTCCATACCTTGTCTGTTCCGGCGACCACCGACTGCCTGGGATGGGGACCCTCCGCGGCGTTCAGGGCGAGGTGTCGGATCCAGGTGTTCAGCTGGTCTCCTGCCTTCACTGTCGCAAACCGATGCTGCACCCGGCGATCGCCGTGGAATTCGTCAATTCGGCCGGAAAGGCTGAAGCCTTCCAGATCCAGGCGGATGGCCGCGGGCGGTTCGGCGGCCATGCCTACCAGGCCTGAGATTTTTTTGAAAAAGGCCGCCGTTTCCACTGACAGTTCTTCATAGAGGGCTTCACCGACACGCCCATGAGGCAGATCTCCGGCGCTCCGTTTCAAGGCGAACAGAGCTTCGGGCGGTTGTCCCGATAGATGTTTCCGGACCATGTTCTCCGCCAGGATGTAACGATCCAGACCGGCGATGTCGAAAGGCTCCTTTTCCTCGACGGTAATCTCCCGCTCCGCAAGGAATACCCCCAGGCGATGATTCAGAAGATACTTGTGGGGGTTTCCGAAAAAGCGGCAGAGATGTTCTATGTCGACGGTGCGCCAGGTATCGTCGGGTTCCGGAAGCCCTGCAGAAATGAAGGGCGGTAGATGTGAGCGCTCGGCGAGGAGCTTCCGGGCCGTGGTCAGATTGGTTTCGGAATAGCTGAAGAGCCGATTGTCACGATCCGTCGCTTTCGTGAAATAGGCGGGACTGAAGGCTTGAAGCCGATGCCGGGTGATGATGGGCGTGTCGAGGTTCGTCCCGTCGTGAAAAATAAATCCCCGTTCGATAACATCCTGGAGTTCGCTGACGAGGACCGACGGTGGAATGACCCCGTTGTCCCGGATGCTCTGTCCCACATAGCTCACGTAAAGCTTCTCCCGGGCTGAAAGGAGGGTTTCCAGGAAAAGATAGCGATCGTCCTTGCGACGGGAACGGTCCCCGGGCCTCGGGTGCGCAGCCATAAGATCGAAGCCCGGGGTCGGGGTGTTTCGGGGATAGTCGGCGGCGTTCATGCCCATCAGGCCGATGATCCGGAACGGGATGCTTCGCATGGGCAGCATGGCACAGAATGTCACGCCGCCGGTGATAAAGCCGAACCCGAAGGCGTCCCGATCGAGTCGACCGGACAGATAGGCTCGAATCACCTGGATGTCCACGGGGCGCTCGAACAGTGCCCGGTCCGCCGTCCGGCGAAGTTCGGCGACGGCATCCCCGATGAGTTGGGCGTCTCTCTCGGCGGCGGCATCGATTTCGAAAAAAGCATCGAGCACCTCGTTCAGGAAACGTGCCCATTCCGCGGGGGGCCTGGGGATCGACAATTGTTCCGTGTGAGAGAACAATCGGTCCGTGAATTCGAGAAGGCCGCCCAAAGCCGCCGTTTCCGAGCCCTCCATGGGATCGTAGGGGAGAATGTCGGCGAATGTACGTTCATCTTTTCCAGCCATGGCGTATCCCATGAGAAGGCGGTCGAGTCCCGCTCGCCAGGTGTGCTCCGAAATATCGGGCAGTCCCAACTTCGCCCGGCTGGGTCCGTCGACACCCCAGCGTATCCGGACATCCCGGATCCATTGACGGATGCGGTCGACTTCAGCCTCGTCGAGATCGAATTTCCGGTGGATCCAGGGGCGTTCAAGGAGCGCCGTCACGTGTGCCGCATCCATGCGGCCGTCGCCGGGGTCGATCAGATCGAGAAAGGCTTCGATAAGACGACTTTCGCTTCGGATGCCTCGGTCGGCGATGCTGTAAGGAATTCGCTTCGGGTCGCCCGCGGGACGATCGAAGACGGCATGAATGTAAGGGGCATAGGTTTCGATATCCGGCATCATGATGAGAATGTCGCTGGGTCGGAGGGTTTCGTCTGCCGAAAAGAAAGACAGGAGCTGATCGAAAAGCACCTCTATCTCTCTCATGGGGCTGTGGCAGACGTGAAAGGTGATGGATCGGTCCTCGGGAGGGATGCGTTGTCGGGGAGCGTCTTCCGACGGGCGATCGACCCGGTTCAGGATGTCGGATTGGATACAGGCCAGAAGGGTTTCCCGGCCGGGATCCTCGAAGATGTTTACAACCTCCGGATCGAAGGCGATGAGCATGTCGAAGAAATCCCGGCCAAGAATTCCGAGGGAAGCTAACAGGCTGTTCTGTTCGCCGATGTGGAGGTCCGCCTCGGGCACCGCCTTTTCCCGGCCTTTGCGAAGCACCCGACGTTGTTCGCTCTTGGAGAGGGTGTCCCCCCAGTACTCGGCGCAGGGATTCATCAGAAACAGATTGACCTCCCGGTGCAGGGAGAGAATGTCCAGAATTTCCATATGAAAACGCGGCAGACTCGAAATGCCGAAAACCGATATGCGTTCGGGCAGGATTTCCGAGAGAAGGGGGGCGTCGGCGAGAATGTCGGCGAGAGACCTGCCCAAGGCCGCCTGATGGCGGGCTTGCCGGCCTTCGGAAAGTCGCCGCCAGAGGGCCGGTTGCCAACCTTCGCCGCCGCCTGCCTCCCAGTCAAGAATCCAATCCGGACGGAAAATCAGGTATTGATCGTAAAGATCGGCGATCCGTTTGGCGAGTTGAAACCATTTGAGATCTCCGGCGTCGCCGTCAAGGTAATGCCTCAAGGGCGTGAAATCGGGATTTCCCAGTTCGCCGGGGAGCGTCGCCATGATGGCCCATGTCATCACCGGGCGCTCGAAAGGTGAATGTTCGGGCAGACCGGGCAGGAGCGCCCGAAAGATGTCGGAATAGACAAAGGTGTTGGGGAAAGGGAAGGCCATGTTGGCGCAGATGCCGTGACGACGGGCCAGAACCATGGAGAGCCATCGCTCCATGCCGAGGCTCTGGACAACGACGATTTCGGGTGTCAAAGGATCGGCCAAAGGGCGGCGGAGGGTATTCGCCAGGGCCGCCGCCAAGGCTTCCAGGCGGTTGCCGGTGAAAAGACGGAAACGCTTCACGGCGTATGGTTCCCGCTGTCGCGGATGCCGGTTTCGATGCCGTGAATCCGGCGCCGGGGCTCTCTGCCTGTTGCGGTCCTGGAGTCGGTATTCATATGACAAGCCTTCGGGGCGGGCATAGACGGCTTTCCTCCATATCAGTAGATCTTGCGTCCCCCGAAGCTGGAACCGATGACCGTGAAGCTGTTCTCGACGATGAACAGGGCGTTGGGATCAATGTTGAATACCGCCTCCTCGACGCGCTTCATCTGGATATTGTTGGTGATGGCCATCAGAAGCAGCTTGTCCCTGCCGCTGTATACGCCCCGGCCTTTGAGGAAAGTGGCGCCCTGATTGAGATCGTGAATGAGGACCTTTGAAATCTCCTCGTTCTTGTCGCTCACAATGAAGATCACCTTGCGCTGGTTGAACAGCGACAGGATATGCTCCAGGGATACGGAGGTGATGAAGACCAGGATAACCGATGCAATGAAGATATCCGCATTGTAGTAAGTGATGACGAAGCTGAACAGCACGGCGTTGAACATCAGATAGAGCCTGCCGAACCCCATGTTGAACTTCTGGTTGAGGATGACGGCGACGATGTCGAGGCCCCCGCCTGAGCCCAGGGATCTCAGGACGATGCCGCTTCCTGCACCGCAGATGATGCCGCCGGCGACAGCCGCGTAGATCTGCTCCTGGATGCCGAAATCGAGGGTGATCAGCTCGGAGGTGAGGGTGAGCGCCACGACCCCGTATAGGCTGTATAAGAAAAAGCGTCGGCTGATATAAAACCAGCCCACGACAAACAGGGGCAGGTTCAAGAGGAAATACCAGATCCCCGGGCTGAGCCATTCGGTTTTGTAATAGAGCAGGAGGCTCGTGCCGTAGATGCCCCCGGTAATGAAGTTGTGGTGGACAACGATGCCCTTGGCACCCAGAGAGAACAATGTCGAACCCAAGGTGATCAGTAGAAGGTTCCATGCGGGAGAATAGGTGTATTTTTTGAGATTCATGATGAATGATTGTATAGCTGTTAAGATGAGGTGTATTTTATGAAATTTCCGGCGGTATAGCCATCTTGATTCTCGATTGCCGTGTTGATCTTCAGGGTTGCATGAATCCAAAATCTTGCGTTGCTTTTCATTCCTCAATTTATTAAATGCTTAATTATAACAATATATTGGTGTTCAGGTTGCAGGTTTTGCCTGTATCGCCTGTATGGCAATACCCTGAAGACATTCCCCATAGCAGGATATTCCCTTGGCGACAAGTCCCTCATCACGATAATTCCTATGTGCCGATACATGATCCGCGGATCTGACGCGTTCTGCCGAAGCCGACGGGGCGTGTGGCTCTGGCGATTGGCGCTTTTATGCCCTTTCAACTTTTAGTCCCTATCCGGTTGCCCTGATGAAGGGCGCGTCAAATAACGATATTTTTATCATGCGTTGACGTTTGGCGGGTAAAGGGTTTTCAATGGAATTCAGACCGAAGGACCTGGGGATAATGCGGATTGATGACGGCACCTGCGGATATTGAAGTATGGCCGGAGAGGAAATCGGTTTGAGAGTGGATCTCAGCTCTTGAATTCCTCCACCAGGGCTTCGATTGTCGCCTTGGCGTCGCCGAAGATCATGCGGGTGTTGCTTCGGTAGAAGAGGGGGTTGGGAATACCGGCAAAGCCGGATGCCATGGACCGCTTCAGTACGAAAACGTTTCTCGCTTTGTCGGCGTCGATGATGGGCATGCCGTAAATGGGGCTGCCTTCGTCCTCCCGCGCTGCCGGGTTCACCACGTCGTTGGCGCCGATGACGATGCAGACGTCGACGGTGTCTATGGTCTGATTGATGTCGTCCATCTCCACCAGTTTGTCGTAAGGCACGTTCGCCTCGGCCAGGAGCACGTTCATATGGCCCGGCATGCGGCCGGCCACCGGATGGATGGCGAAGGAGACCTCCGCGCCGTTGGCCTCGATGAGGTCCGCCAATTCCCGGACGACGTGCTGGGCCTGGGCCACGGCCATGCCGTAGCCGGGAACGAACACCACCGATGAGGCCGCCTCGAGGACATAGTAGGCATCCTGAGGTGAAGTGGACTGGGCGGTACCCTCGGCGCCCCCGGCGCCCCCGGCAGCCTCGTGGGAGCCGAATCCGCTGAAGAGGACGTTGGTGAGGGACCGGTTCATGGCTTTGCACATGATGTTCGTGAGAATCAGTCCGCTCGCGCCCACCAGTCCTCCCGCCACGATGAGGATATTGTTGCCGATGGCGAAACCGGCCGCACAGGCGGCCAGCCCCGAATAGGAATTGAGCAGGGAGATCACGACGGGCATATCGGCGCCGCCGATGGGGATCACAGTGACGATCCCGATGACGAGGGAAAGGATGACCGCAGTCGGCACATAGACCGCCGAGATGCTCGGATAAAAGCTGCCGCAGAAGAGCACCCCCACCCCCAGGGTGATGACGAAGAGTCCTCCGTTGATGATCTGCTGACCGGAAAACAGGATCGGCCGAGAGGGAATGTTTCCGCTCAGTTTCCCCCACGCCACGACGGACCCGGTGAAGGTCATGCCCCCGATGAGAACCGCCAGAAAGACGGAAACCAGAATGAAGACGACGGTCTGATCAGGATGGGCATGAAATTCGGACCAGCCAACGAGCATGCTCGCCAATCCGCCGCCTCCGTTGAAAAGCGCTACCATTTCAGGCATTCCGGTCATCTTTACCTTGAGGGCCGCCAGGACGCCGACGGCCGCTCCGATCGCCACGCCGACGGCGATCCACTTGAAGTCCAGTCCAGCCCGGATCAGGGTGAAGATCACGGCGATAAACATCCCTGTCGCCGACACCAGGTTGCCCCGTCGTGCGGTTTCCGGAGAACTCAACATCTTGAGACCGAAGATGAACAGCATTGCCGAGAGAATGTAGGCCAGGGATGTGACGATCAGCATTGTTTCATTCGCAGTCGTTGGGGTCATCGGGAACCGTCCTTTTTCCTGAACATGGCGAGCATTCGGTTGGTGACGACATAGCCGCCAACGACGTTGATGGTGGCGAAGATGACCGCAAGGATTCCGAGTACGTGGCTGAATCCCCCTCCTGTGTCGGATAGATTCACCGCTGTAATCGCGCCGATCAGGGTGATGCCGGAGATGGCGTTAGCCCCCGACATGAGGGGGGTGTGGAGGGTCGACGGAACCCTGGAAATCAGTTCAAACCCTAGAAACACGGTCAACATGAACACGAAAAGCATATCGAATGACATGGCATATCCTCTCGATTGATGTTGGGACGACGGCGGACGGCCGTATCGGGGATCACTCAGGGCGCTTCGACAACACGGCACCGTCCCGCGTCGCGAGGCAGGCATCGATGATCTTGTTTCCGGCATCGAGTCGGATTGTCTTGGCGTCGGCATCCCAGAATTCCTGGACCAGATGAAAGACGTTCATGGCGTACATGGTGCTCGCATCCACCGGCACCCTGCCGGGAAGATTGGCATGCCCCAGGATGATGACGCCCTTCTCGTCGACCTCGGCATCTTTCCGGGAACCCTCAACGTTGCCGCCGCTCTCGACCGCCATATCCACCACCACGGTGCCCGGGCGCATGGCCGCCACCATATCGGCGGTAATGATGCGGGGTGCCGGGCGTCCGAAAACCTGGGCCGTTGTGATGATCATGTCCGACTGAGCGCAGACTTTGGTCATGCCTTCCCGCTGCATCCGGAGTTGCTCCGGGGTCAGCTCTTTTGCGTAGCCGTCCTGGGTCTGTCCGGTTTCTCCGATATCGATTTTGACGAATTTGGCGCCGAGGGACTTGACCTGCTCCTCGACAACCGGACGGGTATCAAAGGCGGATACGCGGGCACCAAGCCTTCGGGCCGTTGCGATGGCCTGGAGTCCGGCCACTCCGACGCCGATCACCAGAACGGCCATGGGCTTGATGGTGCCCGCGGGGGTGGTCATCATCGGCATGATTCTGGCGGACCGGGCTGCGCCGAGAATGACCGCGACGTAACCCCCGAGGTTGGCCTGGGAACTCAAGGCATCCATTTTCTGGGCGTAGGTCGATCTCGGGATCATCTGCATGCTGACGGCCGTGATTCCCTGGGCCGCCATGCGGGCTATCCGCTCGGTTTCGCTGAAAGGATCGAGAAAACTGATGTGGAGGGTTCCCGCGGGGATGGCGGAGATCTCTTCATCCGAGGGCGCCCTGAGACGTGCCAGAACCTGACAGACCTCCGGGACGGTCCCCGGATCGGCCGGCTCGGCTCCGGCTTCCTGGAAGGCACCGTCAGCCAGGCCCATATGTTCACCGATCCCCCGCTCCACGACGACTTCGATGCCGATCCTGCGATATCTGTCGATCATGGAAGGCATCACCGCTATGCGGGGCTCACCGAAACGGCGCTCAGAGACAAAACCGATCTTCACTATACCCTCCTCGGGTTGCATCGTCGATAAATGGAACAGGAAAGCAGCCGTACGGTCTGAGGGGGCAACCGTTTTCGAACTGCGGCCTTCCAGGCAGGCGGCATCCTTTACATTAAATCGAGATTATTTACCCGAAAAAATGATACGCACCGCCGGATCTGTCAAGAAAATTTTAAATGGCTTTCAGGATTCATGGATTGCCTGTTTTTCAGAAGAGGGTTGATCGGGAGCTGCCGCATGCCGAAGGATGAGGGCCTCGAAGGCGGCATTGTCCAGCACCTCTTTTTCAAGAAGTGTTTCGGCAATGGTCACCAGGGTCTCCTTGTGCGCCGTCAGCAATCCGGTGACGTGCTTTTCACGCCGGGTAAGGATATCCTTGACCTCGGCATCCAGTTTTGCAGCGGTTTCCTCGCTGTAATCCCGGCTTCTCATGCCGGTTTGATCGTTGCCGAGAAAGATCGGCGTCTGGCGACGGGGATAGGTGGACAGGCCGAGGGTCTCTCCCATGCCGTATTCCGAGATCATGGCACGAGCGATATCCGTTGCCCGCTGCAGGTCGTTTCCGGCTCCGGTGGTCACGTCTTCGAACACCATCTTTTCGGCCACCCGGCCCCCCAGAAGGACGTCGATTTTGCCCAGAAGCTCTTCACGGCTCATGAGGTAGCGGTCCTCGGTGGGGCGCTGTTGGGTGTATCCCAGGGCGGCAACCCCTCGGGGGATGATGGAAATCTTGTGAACTTTGTCGGCGCCGGGCGTGAAGGCCGCCACCAGGGCATGCCCGGTTTCGTGATAGGCGACGATTTTCTTTTCTTTGGGATTGATAACCCTGTTTTTCTTTTCCAGTCCGCCGATGAGACGATCGGCAGCCTCATCCAGTTCCGTCATACCGACGCTTTTTTTCCGTTTTCGGGCTGCGAGAAGAGCGGCTTCGTTGATGACGTTGGCCAAATCCGCACCTGTGAATCCGGCGGTTTTCTGGGCGAGCACATGGAGGTCCACCTCCTCGGCCAGTTTGATTTTTCGAGCGTGTATCTTGAGGATGGCTTCCCTCCCGTTGACGTCGGGCCGGTCCACCAGGACCTGGCGATCGAACCGGCCCGACCGCAGAAGCGCCGGGTCAAGAACCTCGGGGCGGTTGGTGGCCGCCATAATCACAACGCCCTTGCGCGTGTCGAACCCGTCCATTTCCACCAGGAGTTGGTTGAGGGTTTGCTCCCGTTCGTCATGGCCGCCGAACCCTCCGATACCCCTGGCCTTGCCGATGGCGTCCAATTCGTCGATAAAGATGATGCACGGGGCCTTTTCCCGGGCCTGGATGAAAAGGTCTCTCACCCGGGCGGCCCCCATGCCCACGAACATCTCGACGAAATCCGATCCGCTGATGGAGAAGAACGGGACCCCGGCTTCTCCGGCAACGGCTCGTGAAATCAATGTTTTGCCTGTTCCCGGCGGACCGACCAGCAGAACACCTTTGGGCATCTGGCCCCCCAGTTCCTGATAGATGTGGGGCTCTCTGAGATAGGAGACGATCTCCTGCAACTCTTCCTTGGCTTCATCTGCTCCGGCCACGTCGGCGAAGCGTGTCTCTACATCCTTTTCCCCCACCAGCTTGGCCTTGTTCTTGCCGAAAGTCATCATTCCGGCCTGGGACATCTGCATTTTCCGCATCATGAAAAACCAGATGAGATAGAACAGAAAAATGGGCACCACCCAGGAAAGAAGGGTTTTCAGGAAGGTGTTCTCGACCTCTCCCCTGAACTCCACCTGATGCTGCTCCAAGGTCCGGGAGAGGTCCGTGTCGACCCGCACCGTAACGAAGACCTCGGGATTTCCGCTTTCATCCAGCATGCGCCCCTTGATCTGCTCCTTTCCGACGGCGATCTCTTTGACCCGGTTGTCGTTGACGGCCTGGAGAAATTCGCTGTAAGGGATAACCTTGGGTTTAAATTGTCCGAAAATCAAGTTCTGAAGGATGAGAACGCCCCAGAACGCCAGGATCAGGTAGTAGAAGTTGAATCGGGTGTTTTTTTCCATGACCGGCTCTTTTTAATTCAGGAAATATGGCGACGCAGTCTGATTCGCGCCGATGCAGCGATGCTTGAATGCTGAACTCAACTTTTGACTTTCATAGACCGGTGCCGGGAAGATACGGCCCGCGCCCGACGCGGTTTCGTTCAAGCGCCGCTGAAGGGGCGCGGGCCGTATCCTCCCGGCACCTCTTTCCGGTCACCGCATGAAAGTCGAAAGTTGAGTGCTAAAATAAAACTGTTTTATGGGAAAAATCAATAGAAAATCCAAAGTCGCCGACTTCGCAAAAAGTCAGAATTTATAGTTATAGCTACATGGTATTGGAGTTGTCCAAGCGTATAAACACTATATGCTGTGTCAATATGTCGTTCAAGCGACTTTTTGCGGATGCATCAAAGTGGGAATATCAAAAACAGAGAGGGTAGGGGATTCGGAGGGGGAGTGGCGCCCCCTCCGATGCAATTACGGGCAAGGAATAGGGTCAGTCGCACAGCTCGAACAGGGCCGCGGCGCCCATGCCGCCGCCGACGCACATGGATTCCACGCCGTATTTGACGCCCCGTTCCTTCATACGGTGGACCAGTTGTGCGCAGAGCTTGGCGCCGGTGCAGCCCAGCGGGTGCCCCAGTGCGATGGCGCCCCCGTAGACATTGATGCGGTCCATGTATTTATCGAGCCCCAACTCCCGGATACAATAGAGGGCCTGGGAGGCGAAGGCCTCGTTGATTTCCCACAAGCCGATGTCCTCGATGGAAAGTCCTGCCAGATCCAGGAGTTTGGGAATGGCGTACCGGGGGCCAACACCCATCTCGTCGGCGCGGCATCCCACGGTGGTGTAGTGTTTGAGCCTGGCGATAGGGGTGATGCCGAGTTTGTTCACCATCTCACCGCTCATGAGGACCGTTGCCGCGGCACCGTCCGTCATTTGAGACGAGTTTCCGGCGGTCACCGAGCCGTTGGCGCGAAAGACCGGATACAGCTTACCCAGGCCTTCCAGGGTGGTGGCCGGCCGGATGCCGTCATCGAAATCCTGGAGGAAGGTTTCCTTTGCAAAGATTCCGTTGTTCCGTTTAACGAATTTAACGGCCGGCGTGGGAACGATCTCTTTGAACAATTTTCCTTCGAGGGCTTTCGACGCTTTCATCTGGGATTGGTGTGCGAATTCGTCCTGGTCCTTCCGGGAAATCCCGTAGCGGGAGGCCACATTCTCCGCAGTGATGCCCATGGAGACATAGAGCTCGGGATGTTCCCTTGAATAGTCGGCATCGGGGCGGGGCAGGTTGCCGGGCATGGGGACAAAGGTCATGGACTCCACGCCGCCGCCGAGGGTGATGTCGGACCAGCCCGCCATGATGCGCATGGCGCACAGGGCGATGGCCTCCAGACCCGAGGCGCAGAATCGGTTGACGGTCGCACCGCCGACCTTCTCGGGAAACCCCGCGATCTGTGCGGCGATTCGGCCGATGTTAAGCCCCTGCTCCGCCTCGGGAAAGGCGCAGCCGATCATGACGTCGTCCACCATTCCGACGTCAAGGCCCGGCGTCTTTTCAACGACGGTTCTCAGGATAAACGAGAGCAATTCCTCGGGCCGGGTATCTTTAAAGCCCCCCTTGTTGCGCCTGCAGCCGGGGGTCCTGATGGCTGTCACGATATATGCATCTCTCATGGTTGAGTTCCTCCTTGGGTTTTAACATCTTAATTTCGCAAGGGCTTTCCGGTTTTCAGCATATGGTCGACCCGGGCTGCGGTTTTGTCGTTTTTCCAGAAATCCACGAAAGCGTCCCGTTCGAGTTTGAGCAGCAACTCTTCATCGACACGGCTGTCCTTCCTGACGTCGCCGCCGGAGATGACATGGGCGATTCTTCGGGCCAAAAGTACGTCGTATTCACTCACGAATCCACCACTCTGCAGGTTGAAGAGTTCCGCATGGACCATGCCCTGGGCCGCCTGACCGGGCACCGGAATTTTTCGTTTGACGGGTGGAGCGTACCCTTCGTCGACCATTCGCAGCACCTCTTTCTTAGCCTCGCCGATCTGGTGGTCCCGGTTGAAGACAATGCGGTCGTTGGGGCCCAGAAACCCGATATTCCGGGCATCTGCCGCCGACGAAGAGACTTTTGCCATGGCAATAGCCTGGAAGACCGGCAAAAAATAGGTTGTCAGGTCCGCGCCGGTTACGGCGTCGGGAATCGAGGCGACAATTTTTTTCCAGAAATTGGTGCATCCGCCGCCGGCGGGAAGAAGTCCGACCCCGATCTCCACGAGGCCCATGTAGAGTTCCGCGTGGGCAACGATCCGGTCGGCCGCGAGACAGACCTCGCATCCGCCCCCCAATGTCAGGCCGAAGGGGGCGGCCACTACCGGAAAAGCGGCATACCGCGCGCGCTGAAGACCGTCTTGAGCCTTCTTGAGAAATGTGTCGATCTCGTCGTATTTACCGGCCTGGGCCAGGCCGGCCATGTAAAAGAGATCCCCGCCGGCCGAAAAGGCACCAGGCATGCCGCCGGCCTGATTACCGATCACGAGGCCGACGCCGTGGGTGTCCACATGGTCCAGCGCCCCACTGATGAAGTCGACGATCTCCGCGTTGATGGCGTTCATCTTGGAATGGAATTCACAGCAGAAGACGCCGTCTCCAAGATCCACGAGGGAAGCGGATCTGCAGGTATCCACGGTTTTGCCGCCGGCCTTGAGGGTCGCAAGAGAGATGACGTTGTCGGAGACGGCTACGGGCTGGTAGTCACCTGATGCAAAATCGTAGAAGTATCTTTTTCCGTTGTCCGTTCGGTAGAAGGTCTCATAACCTTGTTCCAGCATTTTCCGAATGTTTTCCGGCACCGGTATGCCGTCGGCGTCCATTTTTTCCACGGATCTTCTGATGCCGATGGCTTCCCATGTTTCAAAGGGGCCCATTTCAAAATTATAGCCCCATTTCATGGCGTTGTCGATTTCGACGATGGTGTCGGAGATCTCGGGGACACGGTTGGCGGCGTAGATCAGTGCCCAGGCCATGGCTTTCCAGGCGAATCGGGCGCCGCGGTCGTCACCGTAAAGGACGGCCTTCATTTTTTCCGGCAGGGTTTTGGCTTTTTTTGCTGCCACAAGACAAGGGAAATCGGGATTTTCGTATTCTTCATACTCGAGGGTGTCGATGTTGATGACCTTTCGGACCTTTTTCCATTCCGGCGTCACCTCGGTCTTGTAAAAACCGCTCTTGGCTTTCTTGCCGAGGAATTTCCTGTCGATCATGTGGGTTACGAATTCCGGAACCTTGAAGGCTTCCCGCTGCTCGTCTTCGGGTACCAGATCATAGGTATTTTGGGCGACGTGATACATGGTGTCGAGTCCCACGAGATCGGTGGTTTTGAACATGGCGGTTTTGGGTCGTCCCAGTGCCGGGCCAAACAATGCGTCGATCTCGGGTATCGTAAGACCGTCTTCAACCATGAACTGCATGGTTTTGACGATGCCGTGGACACCGATGCGATTGCCGACGAAGTTGGGGGTGTCCTTGGCCCAGACGATCCCTTTTCCCAGCGTACGTTCGCCGAAATCAGCTATGAATTCAAGGATATCGGGTAGAGTCTCTTCACCTGGAATGATCTCGAGCAGCTTCATGTAACGGACTGGATTGAAGAAATGAGTGCCCAGAAAATGTTGCTTGAATGCCGTGCCGAGACCCTCGGTCATTTTTTTCAAGGGGATGCCGGATGTATTGGACGAAACAATGGCGTTCGATTTTCTGACGGGTTCAATGCGTTGAAAAAGGGCCTGCTTGATCTTCAGATTTTCAACGACGACCTCGACGATCCAATCGCACTCTTTCAGTTGATCGAAATCGTCTTCGAGGTTGCCGATGGTGATCCGATCGACGTCTTTGGGTTGCATCAAAAGGGCGGGGCGGGATTTGACGAGGGCATCGAAACCGGCTTTCACGATGCGGTTTCGGGCTGCGGGATCCTTTTTTTCCGTTTCATCGAGATCAAAGGGGACGATATCCAGCAACAGGGTTTTCAGTCCGGCGCCGGCCAGGAGTGCTGCAATTCCGCCGCCCATGACGCCGGAGCCGATAACGGCTGCTTTTTTGATTTTTCTGACCATGTTGACCTCCTGAGTCGAGAGTTCTTTTCATTAATGAATGAATATTCATTCATTTATCAGAGGGAAGATCCGCATGTCAAGCAAAACTATTCGAAAGCGGATCGGTGTCTTAATTCTATAAAATAAAAATGTTATTGATATCATTCAAACGAATGAATCGATTCGGTCCGGATAACCTCACGTGACTGTCAATTCGACAGCGAATGAATTTTCATTTCAGATTTTGAAGAGGCCGGAAGAGAAGAACTGCCTGTTTAAACAAAATATAATCGTATTTCGGGTGTCAGAAGTGCCATAAGATGCCGAATAGGAATTCAGGCAGAAATGAATGATCGTTCAATATCGATTCTGGTGATATCCGGCTGGTATGGACGACCTCTGAAGCTAACGGTCTCGGTTTTTTCGAGACGAATTCGATTCGGATCGCCTTATAAAGATTTCGCCAATGGCGCCTTCACGATGTCGCGGACTTTCTCCACGAGGATATCCAGGTTCTCTTCGTGGTATTCACGGGTATCCACCGGCGGATGAATGATGAGGTCGGCTCTTCCGGGGAAGATGTCCAGGGTATCGGGCGGCAAAATAGATCGCGTGCCGCGGATCGTGATGGGAAGGATGGGGAGACCGAGGTCCAGGGCCATTTTGAAGGCACCCTTTTTGAAGGGACCGAGGTGGCCGCTTCGGCTCCGGGTGCCTTCCGGAAAGAAAAGGATCGATGTCCCGTCGACAATCCGTTTTTTAGCGGCGTTGATGGTCTGGATGGCGGCAGCCCGGTCAGACCGATCGATGAAGATGTGCCCCAATTTTTCACATGACACTCCGATGAAGGGTATTCTTCTCAGTTCGATCTTCATCACCCATTTGAAGTCTATGCCCAGCCAACCGTAAAGCACAAATATGTCATATTGACTCTGGTGGTTGGAAATAACGACGTAGGACTGATGCTTGTCGATGAACCTCCGACCGGTGACGCGGACGAACATGGGGGTAATCCCGGCATTTATTCTGGCCCAGGTGGCGCCGCACAGATAGCTGGAGATCCGGGGCTTGAGAAAGGAGGACAGGACTACGGCCAGACCCCCGAAAAAGATGGTGGTCACCACAAAAACCGGAGACAGAATCAACCATTTATAGGGTTGATAGAGAATTCGCCGGAGCTTCTTCATCATGTGGCTGTCGGCACCACGATCATTTTTTGAGTTCTTTTTCACGATATTGGAGATAGATTCCTTTGAGGGATTCGTATGGATCCACCGCCGCCTCTTTTATCGATTCATAATCTCCAATGTTCAAGGAAAGCCGGTTTACCTGTTCATGACCGTTCAGGTAAGGGGATGCGTCCGGCGTCATCACGGTAACGGGATCGATGAACATATCGCCGACCCTTCCAAAGGTATCCCTCAACGTCGACGGGCCAAGAATGGGCCACACCAGGTAGAAGCCGTGGGGGATTCCGTAAGAGCCGAAGGTCTGCCCTAAATCCTCGTCGGGGGGCTCCGAAAGATTGGGTTCGAGATCCGCCGCGTTCCAAAACCCCAGACCACCGAAAACGGTATTGACCATGAACCGCCCCAATTCCACGCCGGCCCGGTCTGTCTTGCCCTGGAGCAGGCAGTTGACGAACCGTATCGGCATCTTGAGATTGACGTAAAAATTCCGAATGCCGGTTCTAAAGGGTCTGGGCAGCACCGACCGATAAATTTCGGCAACGGGCTTCAGGCCCCAGAAATAGAGCTTGTCGTTGAAATGAAAAAAGCCCTTGTTTAAATAATAGAGAGGATCTGCAATCTGGGGCATGGGTTCTTCATCCTCTTCCAGTGCCTCCGCCACGGCAAAAGCTTCGTCTTCGGCCGAAAGCGTTTGGATCTGCTGAGGAACTTCCTGCGCCGGCGCGCTCGTGACAACAAAAAATAGGCCCGCCAGCGTGATCATCACCCAAAACCACCTGGTCTGTCTTTTTGATTCCATGTGCATTCCGTCGGCTTAAGGTTTTCCAGTATCGCGGTGCAGGAGGCTTCCGAGCTCGACGTTCTATGCGCTCGGTTTTCCGCTTTTTTTCTCCTCCCGGGTTGTCTCCCGGATTCGCTCGATGAGCGCATCCGGAGATTCCTTGGCGAGAATGCTCTTGAACTGGGTCCGGTAGTTCTTGATGAGGCTGATGCCTTCGATGTTGATATCGTAAATCCGCCATTTCCCATGACTGAAAACGACCTTGTAGTCCATGGGAATTTCGGTGTCCTGGCGAAGGATTTTGCTTCTGACGACGGCCTTTTTTTCGGTAAGAAGGTCTTCTCCGAGGAAAACGACCCGCTCGTCTTGAAACTGACCTTGAATCTTGTTGAGATAATTGGTTTTGAGAAGTTCCGTAAAGGCCTCGGTAAAATCCTTTTGCTGTCTGGCGTTGAAAGCCTTCCAATCCCGGGCCAGCGCCATCATTGAAATGATCCTGAAGTCGAAAATATCCCGAACGATCTCCCAGATTTTTTCCCGCTGTTCATCTCGCTTTGACGCGACGGCATACTGAGGATCTTTCAACAGGGCGATCCCATTTTCAATGGGTTCCCTGATATCGTCCAAGGGTTTTGTCTGAGCGCCGTAAACCGGCATCTGAATGTTTAAAAGCAAAATAATGACAATCGCGATCGCTCTGATCATCATTTCCTCCCTTCCTGATGGGGTTTCAAACGTCTCTATCCGGCCACCATAACGAAAGCCGGAAATTGAATCCAAACCTATTCCTGGCCGGTGGATGATGAAACCCCGCCAAAAACGTATTTGCCGATCAGATCTTCGATATCGATGGGGGATTCGGTTTCGATGATCATTCCGCCCGGCGGAATGATGTCGTCCGAACCGCCCGGCGACATTCTAATATATTTGTCTCCGATGAGTCCAGAGGTTTTGACGGAGGCGATGACATCGTCGGAAAGCCGGACTTCGTCCTTGATCTTCATCCGGACAAGCGCCTCCATCCGGTCGAGATCAAGGCTGATGTTGTCCACCTTGCCGATCTCCACGCCGGAGATTACCACCTCGGCGCCTTCCTTCAGGCCGGCAACCGATTGGAAGCGGGCATTGACCGTATAATAGTCGCTGCCGATCCATTCCATTTTTCCCAACTTGACGGTGAGATATCCCACGCACATGATGCCGATGACGAAAAAGATCCCCACGGCGGTTTCAACGGTTCCTTTTTTCATATTGCCTCCATGGCGCTAGCAGACCTTGAATTCGTAAAAGATGTTTTTCGCCGATTCCGCCACAGCAATGAGTTTTGCGATGGGTTTGTCCATCTCCGCCTCCGCCATTCCGGCGCTCACGGAAAAGCAGAACCCCGGGTAGGCCTGAATCTCCATATGGCCTTCCGATCTGAATTTTTCAGCCATCCGTCGACAGAGTTCTTCGGCCTCATCTTTGCGGGTTCGGGGCAGGATCAGGAGGATCTTGTTCATGCCTAGCCTCGAGCAGATATCCGTGATTCTCAGGGACTGCTGAACCCGGCTGGCAAACTGTTTGAAAGCCGTCTGCCGGGCCTCGTATCCACCCATCTTTTTCACCATATCCAGGTTGTCGATCGTCAATATGACAATAGTGAAGGTGGTGTTGTCGTTCCGCATGCGGGCCATCTCCTCCTGGTAGCGGCGTTCTCCCTGGGGTTGGGGCGTCAGGCCTGTCAAACCGTCGCGACGGCTCTCCTGTCCCTGGATGAACTGCTGGATAAGGGGATTGTCGGAGGATTGCATCTCCTCCAGACTGCCTTCAAAAATGATTCTACCTTCGTCGAGCATGGCAATACGCTGGGAAATGTAGAAAATATCCGGAATTTCGTGGCTGACGATAACGCCGGTGAACCCAAATCGATGCTGGTAATCGGATATCATGCTGTGAACCGCGTTTTTGCGGATGGGGTCGAGGCCGGTTGTGGGCTCGTCAAAGAGAATGATCTCGGGCTCAGTGACGAGCGCGCGGGCCAGGGCCACCCGTTTCTTCATACCCCCGGACAGCTGGGAAGGGTAGTCCCGATCGATGTCGTCAAGGTCCAGCTGATGCATCTTATTCCGCACCCGTTCCCGAATCTCTTTTTTGGGCATACGGGTTTTCTCCTTGAGGGGCAGGGCGATATTTTCAAAAACGGTCATGGAATCGAAAAGAGCGGTTGCCTGGAACATGTAGCTGAATTTTTTTTTCAGGGCGTTCCGTTCACCCTTTTTCATTCGGGATATCGACTTTCCTTCGTAAAGGATGGTTCCCCGGTCCTGTTCGATGAGGCCGATGATGTGCTTCAGAAGAACACTTTTGCCCTCGCCGCTTTTGCCGATGATGGAGGTGATCTCCCCTTTGAAGATGCTCAAGGAGACGCCGTTCAGGACGACGTTGTCGCCGAATGCCTTATAGACGTCCTGCAATTGAATCAGAGGCTGTACCATAGGTGGTCCTACATCAGGAATGAGGTTAGCACGTAATCGGTGGCCAGAATCAGAACCGATGAGATGACGACGGCGGAAGTCGTGGCGAAACCGACCCCTTTTGCACCGAATCCCTCTTTACGGGTATGGGTATAGTACCCCTGGAAACAGCAGATCGTAATGACCACCGCCCCGAAGACGACGGCCTTGATGAATCCGCCGTTGATGTCCACCATCTGGACGCTGTATTCCACCCGATAGAAATAAATGCCCGGACTGATGCCCAGAAGGAGCGAACCGGTCAGGTATCCACCGAAGATACCGACGGCGTCGAAAATCGCAGTAAGAAGGGGAAAACAGACGAGGGCGGCTGCAAGTCTCGGGCTGTAGAGGAACCGGATGGAGTTGATGCCCATAGTCTCCAAAGCGTCGATCTGTTCGGAGATGCGCATGATGCCGATCTCCGCCGCCATGGCGGAGCCGGCTCTCCCGGTGATCATGATGGCCGTCAGAACCGGTCCCAGCTCCCGGATGAGGGTGAGGGCCACCATGGTGCCCAGGATGCCCTCCGATCCGAATTTGACGAGGGTATAGTAGCCTTGAAATCCCAGCACCATTCCAGTGAAGGCGCCTGTCAGACAGATGACGAGAACCGACTTCATGCCGATGAAATAAAGCTGATCAAGGAATTTTGAGAACTGAATCGGAAATGAAAAGATATGGAGGATGCCCCGGAAAAAGAAGATCCCGAGCCGGCCCAACTCCTGGACGATAAAGATGATTTTGGCACCGATCGTGGTGAGCGATGTGGTCAGCATCGAAAGCCGGTTCATAGGAACAATCCTAAATTTTTAGAATGAAATGGGAAAATTCGATTTTTGAGCCATGAGATATAATCGAGCGGCGTGGGTGTGTCAAGAAACATTTCCCCCATAACACAACGACCGGGGCATTGCCCCGGTCGTTGTCGGATACTTAAGGAAAGCCGGCGAGGCCGTCAGGAGGGGAGTTTCGATCCCACCGCTTTTCCGTAGTCCTGGCAGGCTTTCATGCCGTCGGACGTTTCGATCGCCGCCTCTTTCAGGCTCAATGCCCCCAGATCCGTCATGTCCATCTTGTAGACAAATTCCATGGTATCGTAAATCATGGGTGCGGACTCGCCGCTGTGCGTGTAGGAACCGAATGCACCGCCCATCTTTCCGGTGAGATTCAGGTTTTCGGCGAGAAAAAGAAAGGTTTTCATGCCGGCGGTCATATCCCTGTGGTAGGTCGGGCAGCCGAACACGTATGCGTCGTACTGATTCAGTTCCTCCGGTTTCTTGAATTCGGAGATTTTTTTGACGTCAGCGGTATGGCCCAGCATGCGAACGCCTTCCGCAATAAACTCAGCCATTTTCTGGGTTTTCCCCGTTCTGCTTGCATAAGCAACCAACACTTTTTTCATGAGGCGATCTTCCTTTTCTGTGAGGTGTTTCGGATTGAATCAAAAGTATCGAAATCTCGACTGCCGATGTCGCAGTAATGGCCGTTCCTGCGGGGACAGGCCTGAAAAAAGGGGGCTCGATCATCGAGCCCCCTCGGGTCGGTGTTCAGATCAGGCGGTTATGCTTCCAGTTTCTGGCGATCGGCAAAGTCCATCATGACGCGTTCCCGAGCCTTGTCGATGCCCAGGGCCTTGCGCTTCTTGTCGATGTGGGCGATCATCAACCGGGCCATTTCGTAAGGATCCGGGGTGAAGCCCCATTTGCCGAGGCCATAGTTTTCCTCCAGACCGTCGAAAAGGAGCTTGTGGAATTTGGTATTCTCGACAATCGGGAAGGTGACGCCGAAGACCGTGTAAACGCCTGAACTGACGAAATAGTGGCCGATGCTGATGGCTTTTTCGCTCATCCACTCCGGCGCGGCGCCTGCTACGGGCAGATCGGAAATGCTGTCGCCCAATCCCCCGGTTTTCACCATTTCGGCACAGGCGATGAGAATGCGGCTGTTGTCCACACATGAGCCCAGCCCGAGGACCGGCGGCATGCCGACGGTTTCACAGACCTCGCTCAGACCCGGACCCGCAAGGTGAGCAGCTTCGGGGGTCAGCAGCCCGGCCTTGGCCAGAGAGATCTGGGAGCACCCGGTCTGAACGACGAGAACGTCGTTTCGGA